>CBJNAR010000552.1:0-3718 GCA_966434075.1 uncultured bacterium | reverse complement strand
CCGCCGCCTGCCGGGTGTGGCTCGCCGTCTTAATTGTCATGCTGAACGCAGTGAAGCATCTCGTCTGGTTCCCCGACGAGACTCTTCGCGGCGCTCAGAGTGACACGGATCACTGAAGGCAGTACTACCGCGGGCGGCGGGCGATAAAGTTGGTGGCGGGCACGCTGGCCTCGGCGGCAGGCGGGCGCAGCAGGACGCCCGGCAGGCGGCGCAGGCTGCGCGGCGTCCCCTCGGGCGAGTAGGCTTCGGGTACGGGCTGCACGCGCACGAATCCGGCGGCGGCCAGCAGCGCCGGCAGATCGTCGATCAGCCCGGCGTGGGCGCCCAGGCGGGCCAGCGTGGCCTCGACCAGGCTGCCCGGCGCGCCCCCGGCGGCGGGCCGCAGCACGCGCGCGAGCCCGGCGCGCACCTCGCGCAGCCAGAGCGTGCCGCCGGGCGCCAGCGCCTCATAGGCCAGGTCGAGCACGCGGGTTGGATACATAATGCACGACAGCGGCACGGCCCCATACACCAGGTCGAAGGGGCCGGGCGGTAACTCGGCCTGCATGTCGCCGCTGAGAAACTCCGTGGGGGCCGGACTGTCGGGCGTGGCCTGCCGCACCTGCTCCAGCGCGCGGGCATCGCGGTCGATGCCCACCAGCGCCGCCCGCGGCCACACCTGGCGCAGGATCGGGGCCACGGGCGCATGGCCGCAGCCCAGCACGAGCAGACGGTGGACGCGCCGCCCGACCAGGCGGCGGGCGTTGGTTTGGATATACTGGGTAAAGAGGAATGGGGCCGCGGGTTCGGCATCCGCCAGCGCCGGTGCCTCGATCACTTGCAGGCTGTCATCCACCGGGCGGCGGGGTGGCGGCAGGCCCATACGGGTATATGCAGCTTCGTCAAGCATCCAACAGTCCCTTCATACAGTCCCCAGGCGTGCCATGTGTACTGCTTCCAGCATACCGCACGCCCGCCCCCGCCGGCCAGGCCCAATAGTCCCGCCTTACGGTTCCCTGACCATCCCCCAACCAACACCGGACCCGCCCGTCCTGGGAGACGCTCTATTTTACTCTGCCCGTTGCGCGGCGTCAATAGGGTAGGGCTCGAATTTGTATGTTTTTTGCAAATCCGACGGAGCGCGAGTTTGTCGTTAATTCGCACACTCGGATCTTTATAACCGGTACACATAAACACGGCGGTGAACCCCGGTATACGGCGGGTGACAATCTACGCCATTGGGCCTGGCCGCAGCTTGTGCGCAGCACGCACAAACCCCCGGCCCGGTGAGCACCGGAAGCCGGGGGTTCGGTGTGGCCTCCCTGCGCACGCCGGGAAGGCAGCCGGGGGCTGGTTACCCGCCGAGCAGGAACTGCTGCGCCAGCAGGTAGAGGTTCGCGGTCGCGATCAGCACGCCCGCGCTCCAGCCAACCACCTTGAGCCAGCGCGGGTTCACGAATTCGCCCATCTTGCGCCGGTCGCTGGTGAACTGCAACAGCGGGAATACCGCGAACGAGAGTTGCATGCTCAGCACCACCTGCGACAGGATCAGCAGGTCGGTGACGGCGCCTTCGCCGGCGATCACGATGACCACGACCGCCGGGATGATGGCGATGAGCCGGGTGACGAGGCGGCGCAGCCAGGGCTGCAGGCGCAGGTTCACGAAGCCTTCCATCACGATCTGCCCGGCCAGCGTGCCGGTCAGGGTCGAGTTCTGGCCGGAGGCCAGCAGCGCCAGCGCGAACAGCACGCTCGCCAGCGACGTGCCCACCAGCGGGGTTAGCAACTCGAACGCCTGCTCGATGCCGGCCACCCCGGCGTGCTCGGTGCCGTGGAACGTGGCGGCGGCCATGATCAGGATCGCGGCGTTGATGAACAGCGCCAGCATTAGCGCCACGCTCGACTCGACCGTGGCGTGCTTGACTGCTGATCGCTTGGCCGGCAGGCTGGTGCGGTCATAGTTGCGCGTCTGCACAATCGACGAGTGCAGATACAGGTTGTGCGGCATCACGGTGGCGCCCAGGATACCGATGGCGATGTAGAGCGCCTCGGGGTTGGTCACCACCTCGGGGCGCGGCAGGAAGCCGCCCGCGATGGCCGCGATGCTCGGCTGGGTCAGCAGCAGTTCGCCCAGGAAGCAGAGGCCGATGGTCGCGATGAGCGTCATCACCAGCGCCTCGATGTAGCGGAAGCCGCGATGCTGCAAGAACAGGATCAGCAGCACGTCGGCGGCGGTGAGCAGCACGCCGGCCAGCAGCGGGATGCCGAACAGCAGCTTAAGCGCAATGGCCGAGCCGATAACTTCGGCCAGGTCGCAGGCGGCAATAGCGATCTCGCAGAGCACCCAGAGGGCGCGCGTGACCGGGCGCGGATAGGCGTCGCGGCAGGCCTGCGCCAGGTCGCGCCCGGTCACGACGCCGAGCCGCACGGCCAGCGCCTGCAACAGGATCGCCAGCAGGTTCGAGATGAGGATGACCGACAGCAGCAGATAGCCGAACTGCGCGCCGCCGGCCAGGTCGGTGGCCCAGTTGCCGGGGTCCATATAGCCCACGGCCACCAGGAAGCCCGGCCCGACATAGGCCAGGTAGCGCCGCCAGCGCGGGCCGGCCACCGGCACGGCGATGCTGGCATGGACTTCGGGTAGGCTCGGCCCGGACTCGCCGCGCCAGGGGCGGGCCGGGCCGGCCGGTTCAATTGGGATGGTCGCCATTGTACACTCCTGAAATCAGTTTTTTTAGCAGGCGGTGGGCGCCGGGTCGGGGTCGGTGGGCGCGGCGGGCGGCGGGGACGCCGGAACCGCCGTGCTCACGCGCACCCGCGCGGCAGCCGCCAGACTTAACGTATAGACCCGGCCAGGTGCCGGGGTGCCCACCCGCAGGTGGAGCGAACCGCCGAACGGTTCCCGCTCGGTGATCACAACGGCCATGCCGGGGTAGAGTTCGCGGGCGGCCAGGTAGCGCAGCAGTTCCGGGTCGTTGTCCTGCACGCTCAGCACGAAGGCATCCCGGCCCACGGCCAGGGCGTCGAGCGGTGTGCTCGGCGGCGCGGCCACCTCGCCGGCCACGGTCGGGATCGGGTGGCCGTGCGGATCGACCTGCGGGTTGCCCAGCGCGGCGGCGATGCGCTCTTCCAGCGTCGGGCTGATGTGGTGCTCCAGCCGCTCGGCTTCTTCGTGCACCTGGTCCCAGCTCAGGCCCAGCCGCTCGGCCAGGTAGAGTTCGAGCAGCCGGTGCCGGCGGATCACGCGCAGGGCCATTTTCTCGCCCTGCGTGGTCAGGTGCACGCCCTGGTAGGGGGTATAGGTCAGCAATTCGACCTGCGCCAGCCGCTGGATCATGCTGGTGACGGAAGCGGGGGCCACGCTCAGCCGCTCGGCCAGCGCCGATGTGCTCACATCCGGCCCGCTGCCCGCCGTCCAGCCGTCGCCCCCGGCGGCTTCCTGCTGCAACTGGTAGACTGTTTTCAGATAATCCTCAACGTTGGAACTGGTCATCTCGCACTTACCTTTCCTGGCCGCCTAAGTTACAAATTTAGGTGCACCTAAAATATATCACCGATCCTACAGAAAGTCAAGAGGTATAAGCGACATCCTTATATTTTCACCGCCGGGGCCACCCTAGCCGGATGGGCGGGGCGCGGCCTGCCCATTCCGGCGATCCGCGCCAGGGGCCGGGCGTGGTATGCTGGGGGCAAGGACAGGCGCGCCCCGGCGGCGCGCGGGAAGCGAGCGGGCATGACA
>CBJNAR010000551.1:0-3732 GCA_966434075.1 uncultured bacterium | reverse complement strand
CAGGTGAGCAAGATCCTGTTCCAGGCGTTCGCGCTGCCCAACCGCCGCTAACCGGCGCGGCCCCCCGCGCCACCCCGCACGGGCGCATCCGGTCCCACCGGATGCGCCCGTTGCCTTGCCTCGGGCCGCCCCACCCCGCGAGAACTTGACATAACCGAAGCACCTGCGCCCGCCGCGTATGATCGGCGCGCGCCTTTCCGTTTACCAGACTGAAAGATACGTTCACCGGCGCTATCACCCACCGGCGCTATGCTTGCCTAGTTGGGACCGCCCGCTGCGCCCGGCGGCGGACCCTGAAGGAGACCCACCGCCATGTCCATCGAAGAAGAGGCCCTCGAATATCACAGCCGCCCGCCCAGCGGCAAGCTGGAGATTATCCCCACCAAGCCCTGCCTGACCCAGCACGACCTGTCCCTGGCCTACTCCCCCGGCGTGGCTGCGCCCTGCCTCGCCATCGAGGCCAACCCCGCCACCGCCTACCGCTACACGGCCCGCGGCAACCTCGTCGGCATTATCACCAACGGCACCGCGGTGCTGGGCCTGGGCCACATTGGCCCGCTCGCGGCTAAGCCGGTCATGGAAGGCAAGGCTATCCTCTTCAAGCGCTTTGCCGGCCTCAACGCCATGGACCTGGAACTGGCGACCACCGATCCCGATCGCTTCTGCGACGCCGTGCGCCTGCTCGAACCGACCTTCGGCGCCATCAACCTCGAAGACATCAAGGCGCCGGAGTGCTTCTATATTGAAGAGCGCCTGCAGCGCGAGATGCAGATCCCCGTGTTCCACGACGACCAGCATGGCACGGCCATCATTTCCGGCGCGGCCCTCTTGAACGCGCTCGACCTGGTGGGCAAGCGCATCGCCGATGCCCGGATCGTCTTCAGCGGGGCGGGCGCGGCGGCCCTGGCCACGGCGCGCTTCTACCTGGCGCTGGGCGCGCGCCGCGATCACATCGTCATCTGCGACCGGCAGGGCGTGATCTACCAGGGCCGGGAAGGCGACATGAACCCCTACAAGGCCGAGTTCGCCGCCGGCACGCCCGCCCGCACGCTGGCCGAGGCGCTGGTGGACGCCGATGTGTTCGTCGGCGTGTCGGCGGCGCGCACCGTGACGCCCGCGATGATCGCCGCCATGGCCCCCCGGCCCGTCATCTTCGCCCTCGCTAACCCCGACCCCGAGATCGGCTACGACGAAGCCAAGGCCGCCCGCCCCGACGCCATCGTGGCGACTGGGCGGTCCGACTATCCCAACCAGGTCAATAACGTCCTCTGCTTCCCCTTCCTGTTCCGCGGGGCACTCGACGTGCGCGCGACCGGCATCAACGAGGCGATGAAGATCGCCGCGGCGCGCGCCCTGGCCGATCTGGCCCGCGAAGATGTGCCCGACTCGGTCGCCAAAGCCTACGGCGCGGAGCCGCTGCGCTTCGGTCCCGACTACGTGATCCCCAAGCCGCTCGACGACCGCGTGTTGCTCTGGGTGGCTCCGGCGGTGGCCCGCGCGGCCATCGAATCGGGCGCCGCCCGCCTGCCGCTCGACGTGGACCGCTACCGCGAGAGGCTGGAGGTCTACCTGGGCAAGTCGCGCGAACTGATGCGTATCGTCTACAATAAGGCGCGGCTTGACCCGCGGCGCATTGTCCTGGCCGAGGGCGAGCACGAGAAAATCATCCGCGCCGCACACCAGTTGGCGGTCGAGGGCCTGGCCCACCCCGTGCTGCTGGGCGACCCGGAGCGCATCCGCCATCGCGCCGCCGAGCTACAGGTGAGCCTGCCCGGCGTGGAGATCGTCGATCCGCAGACCGATGCCCGCGCGCGACGTTATGCCGAGCGCCTCTACACGCTGCGCCACCGCAAGGGCCTTACGCCCAGCGAGGCCCGCGCGCTCATCGCCAACCCCAACTACTTCGCCGCCGTCATGGTCGAACAAGGCGCCGCCGAGGGCATGATCTCCGGGCTCAGCTTCCACTACCCGGAGGTGTTGCGCCCGCCGCTGCAAGTCATCGGCACCGCGCCCGGCACCCGCGTGGCCGCCGGGGTCTACCTGGTCACTACCCGCGACCGCGTGCTGTTCTTCGCCGACACCAGCGTCAACATCGAACCCGACGCCGCCACCCTGGCCGAGATCGCCCTGCTCACGGCGGCGCTGGCCCGCGCGTTTGACGTGGAGCCGCGCGTGGCCCTGCTCGGCTTCTCCAACTTCGGCAGCGTGCGCGGCCCGCGCACCGACCGCCTGCGCGCCGCCGTGGACCTGGTCCGCGAGCGCGACCCGGCGCTGCTCATCGACGGCGAGATGCAGGCCAACACGGCGCTCGACCCGGCCATCCTCAACGGCACCTACCCGCTGAACCGCCTGCAAGGCGCGGCGAACGTGCTCATCTTCCCCAACCTGGAGGCGGGCAACATCGCCTGTAAGCTGATGCAAGAGCTGGCGAACGCCGAGGTCATCGGTCCCATCCTGGTCGGCATGGGCAAGCCCGTCCATATCCTACAGCGCGAAGACGATGTGCGCGAGGTGGTCAACCTGGCCGTGCTGGCCGTCGTCGAAGCCCAGGGCCGTGCCCGCCCGGCCACGCCCGCCCCCGCCGCGGCAGCGGTGTAGGGGCGTGCGCCCGGATCGCGGTGTAGGGGCCGGTTTGAAACCGGCCCGCGCCCGGTGGGGCAGGATCGCCCGGCGCGCCCGGATGGCGGTGTAGGGGCCGGTTTCAAACCGGCCCGCGCCCGGTGGGGCAGGATCGCCCGGTCCCTCAAGGGACGGGCTACGTTTACGAAGCCCGCCTGCGCGGGCTGGGGGCAGGAGAGCCAGGCCGCGCAGGCGGCCTTGGTATGGGTAGCCGGAGGCTTGAGCCTCCGGCTACCGCGCCGGGTTGGTACGGTCTATGCTTTAGGGAGAGTGACCCATGCGTGGGGCGGCGGAGGGACCCGAAAGTCCCTCCATGGAACAGGACCTTTGGTTCTATAGTGGGCGATCCGGATTCGAGTACACTATAAAGGAGAGGGTAACGCCCGGTGGTGGGGCCGGGCCAATCGGGATCGCAAGCCGGGCGCTGCGAGGCGCCGGCCGAAAGGGGAACCATGCCGCAACTATCCGATACGACACGTCCCCGGACGGTACGCCGTGGCACCATGCTGGTGCTGTCGACCCTGGCCTGTAACGGCTTCATCCTGGTGTGCCTGGCCAACGCCTGGCACCGTGGCGCGCTCGATTGGGGCACCGCGCTGTTGTTGCTGCCGCTGGCGGTCTGTGGTCGCGCGCTGTTTGACCGCACCCTGGCCTTCTTCACCGCATCGCGCACGCGCCCGCCCGTCGTGGCCGCCATGCGCGTCGCCCAGGCGGCGTTGCCCGTGGGCGGCCCGCTCACCTTTACCTATCAGCAGCGCTTCCGCCGCCGGGTGGACAGCGAAGGCATCACCATTCGCCTGATCCAGCAGGAAATCAGCCACTTTTCCGACGGCGCGGGCTGGGCCGCGCTCAAGCGCGAGCAGGTGGTCCAGTCGATCAGCCACCCCGGCGACTATTACGGGCCGGACGACGTATTCGCCGACACGCGCACCTGGCAGGTGCCGCCCACCGCCCCGCCCACCTCGCGCTACACGCCGACCGAGATCCACTGGTTTCTCGAAGTCCAGATGCTGCTGGCCGGCGGGGGCGACCGGGTGCAGCGCTACGAACTGACCGTGCTGCCGCAGCGCCAGCCGGCGATCGTGCCCGCGCGGCGCGCCGAAGTCGAGGCCC
>CBJNAR010000550.1:0-3744 GCA_966434075.1 uncultured bacterium | reverse complement strand
GCGTTTTCTACGCCGACCACCGCGGGTAAGCCATATTCCCGCGCGATAACGGCGCCGTGGGTCATCAGCCCGCCCACTTCGGTGACCAGGCCTTTGATCGCGACAAACAACGGCGTCCAGCTAGGGTCGGTAAACGCGGTGACCAGGATATCCCCCTCTTCCAGGGCGGCGTCTTCCATGTTCAGGATGACCCGCGCCCGGCCCTCTACCACGCCGGAAGACACCGCCAACCCCGCCAACGCGCCCGCCGGGAGGTCCGCGCGGTTGTACTGACCGGCCACGATCTCGCCGTCGGACGTAATGACGCGGGGGGGAGTCAGCTTCTCATAGAACCGGTACGCGTCTTTGCGTTCGCCGATGATGCCGTAGTCGAGGGTGCCGGTGCGTACTGCTGCGCGTAGCTCGTCGAACGTGAGAAAGTAGATATCCTCCGTCTCACGGAGCACGCCCGCCTGGACCAGGCGCCCGGCTTCCCGCAGCAGAGCCTGCTTATACACGAAGTAGCGATGGATCATGCCGTATTTCGGATATTCGCGATAGCCGATGTAATTGCGCATCAGGCTGATCGCCCGTTTGGTCTCGGCGGATTTTTGTTCGCCGCCGGGCAAGCGCCGCAAGCGATCCAATAGCTCCTGTTCTTTGCGGGCGGCTTCCTGCCGGCCTTGCTCAAACCGGCGCTTGCCGGCGCCCGGCTCAGCGTTTTCGATGTGGCTGAGAAGCACGGGGACGAGCATAGCCGGGTTTTCGCTCCACCGGGTGCGGGTGATATCAATTTCGCCGGCGCCGCGCATCCCGTATTTGCCGAGATACGCATCGAGGGCGGCGCGGGTCTCCTTGCCACCGCGCACCTGCAGCAGGCCGTCCAGGAAGCGATCATCGCTTGCGTGGCGCAGATACTCGACGACTTCCGGGTACGGGCGGATAACATCCGCCAGGTCTAGCAGCTCCAGGCCCATCTCCGACGTGATATTGTTGGGTACGGATTGCGAGAGCGTGCCGGCCACGTTTCTTTCCCCCAACCACTGCTGGATGTTCTCGTTGAGCCAGGCGGACGCATTCATGGCCGTCATGAAGACCGCCGAGCTTCGGGGATCGAACAGGAGTGTCCGCAATTGCTGGATATCTTCGAGAATGAAATCGAGCAAATCGCTGCCCGATTTCGTCGCGATTTGCCGCTTTAACTCGGCTATCGAGGCCTGGCTATGCGCGATCAAGTCGGCAACGATGCGGGGGTCGTATTCGGTCTGGGGATCGAAACTCGCGGGCGACACGGTTCTGGGGCTCCTGGCGGGACCCGCGCCTGTTTCATCGGTGGGTAACGGCTTGATGAAGTCCCCCCGCTCGATGAGGGTCTCCAGCGCGTCCTTGAGGAGCGGGTCGTGCTGCCCCATGCCGGCCAGCAGGCTTGCTCTGCCGGCAGGGGACGCGAGGAGCCGGGTCACGTCGACAAACAACCGGCCGCCCGCCGGGCGCATCGGCGCCGGGGTCGTGAGCAGGAAGAAAGAGAGTCCCAGCGGTTTGATGGGGTCGGTCATCATCTGCTGGTGGCCGACGGAGATGTACACATGGTTTTCCTGGTCGGTCGCTTCCGGGATGGGGAACAACGTCGTGATGGGCCGGCTCTGGACGATATAAAACCCATCATCGGTCAGACACCATTCGATGTCCTGGGGGAAACCGAAATGGTCTTCGATCACGCGGCCTATGCGCTCCAGTTGCACAATCTGCTCGTCTGACAGCACCGGCCTGTTCTGCTGCTCCGGCGCGACTTCCTGTACTTGCGTGCCCCCTCCCGGCAGGGCATAAACAGCCCGCTTCTTTGTGGATACCGTCTTGTCGAGGACCGTGCCGTTACGCACCTTATAGGTATCGGCGTTCACCACGCCGGAGACGAGGGCCTCGCCGAGGCCGAAGCCCGCATCAATGGACAGCACCTTCCTGTTGCCGGTGACCGGATCGGCCGTAAACATGATGCCCGCCGCCTGCGCGAAGACCATCTGCTGCACAACCACCGCCAGATAGACTTTGCGGTGGTCGAAGCCATTTTGCAGGCGGTAGGTTACGGCCCGCGCGGTAAAGAGCGAGGCCCAGCACTGGCGGATATGCGCCAGGATGGCCTGCTCCCCGATAATGTTCAAATAGGTATCCTGCTGGCCCGCGAAGGACGCCCCCGGCAAGTCCTCGGCGGTGGCGCTGGAGCGTACGGCGCAGGCGCTGTGTTCGCCAAGCCGGGTCAGGTGGCGGGCGATCTCTGCACGAATGTCGTCCGGGACGGCTACCCCTGCGATGAGCCGGCGAATCGCGCCGCTCAGGGCAGCGATTTCATCGCGGTCATTTGCTTGTAGATGCGATAGGCGATCCAGCAACGGGTGGATTGCGGGCGCTTCGCTGATGATTCGCTGGTAGGCGGCGGTCGAAAGACAAAAGCCGTCGGGTACGCGAATGCCGGCGATCTTGCAGAGTTCCCCCAGGTTCGCGCCTTTACCCCCGACGAGGTTGAGTTGGGTTCTGTCGATGTCCTGGAAACCCAGCACATATGAACTCATGGCTTTACCTCCCCACTGTTGATTCTTCCGCATACGCCGCAGGCTAGCCCGCCGGGTCGGGGCCGGCGCTGTGGGCGGTGAGGAAGTCCCACCAGGCGGCGAGCACGGGCGAGAGCGGGGTGCGGCTGTCGCGGACGGCGAAGAGCAGGCGGGTCAGCGGGCGGCCTTCGGGGCGGACGCGCTGGGCCGGGCCGGGGTAGCCGGCGAGCTCGGCGGCGGGCAGCAGGGCCACCCCGGCGCCGGCCTCCACGGCGCGCAGCACCTGGAGCGGGCTGCCCAGTTCGAGCACGGGGCGCAGGCCGGCCCAGGGCACGTCGCGCTCTTCGAGCAGGTCGCGCAGTTCGCGCCGGGCCTGGGCGCCCAGGGGCGCATCGGCGCTTTCCAGCACCAGGGGCTGGTCGCGCAGGGCGGCCAGGGCCACGGTGGGCAGCGGCGGCGGGGCCGGGTCGGGGCGGCGGGCGGGCGGGCGACCGCGCTTGCGCTTGACCGGCGCGGCCTCGGTGGGCGGCGGGTCGGCGGCGGCGGGGGCCTCATTCGCTGCCCCTTTAGGGGCAGGCGGGCCGGCCCAGGCGTGGCCGGGCGGCGCCAGCAGCAGCCACTCGTCGGCGGCGAGGGGCAGGTAGTGCAGCCGGGGCGCGGGCAGCGGGGTGCCTACGAAGCCGGTGTCGAACTCGCCCTCGCGCAGGCCGTCGAGCACGGCGGCGGGGGCGCGGGCCACCAGGGTCAGGCGCACGGCGGGGTGGGTGCCGGCAAAGGCGCCCAGGCGCTCGCCCAGCAGCGGCGCGCCCGCCGAGGTGCCGGTCGCCAGCCGCAGCGCCCCGCTGAGCACGCCCTTCTGGCCCAGCAGCCCCTGCTCGGCGTGGTCGGCCAGCGCCAGCAGGTGGCGGGCGGTCGCGATGAGGTTGGCGCCCTCCGGCGTGAGCGCGGCGCGGTGGCCGCGGCGGTCGAACAGCCGCATGTTCAGCCGCTGCTCCAGCGCGCGCACCCCTTCGCTGACGGCGGGCTGGGTGACGTGCAGGTGCTCGGCGGCTGCCGAGAACGACCCGCTATCGACCACGGCCAGGAACATCTGCAACTGGTAGAGGTTCAGCACGAGTCCAGTCCAAAGAGGGCCACGGCGTTGGCCGTGGTGGCGGCGGCGGCGGTGTCCAGCGGCACCCCCCGCAACTCGGCGCTGCGGGGCGCCGTGTGGGCCACA
>CBJNAR010000549.1:0-3753 GCA_966434075.1 uncultured bacterium | reverse complement strand
CGTCCTCGCCGAGGTGGCGTCGGCGTCGGCCAACCCGCGGCGCGCGCCGATGCTACTCCAGGGGGTCGGAGGCCGGCGCCAGCGGCCGAGAACCAGGCAGGAGAAGGGGTCGTGCCGTGCGGAAAGGCCGGTGCGGGCTAAGGCCGGGCCGCGGGCGCGGCCTCGGACACGGGCACAAGCAGGACGGCCCGCGGCGCCTTGTTGACGACGCCCGCGGCCACGCTGCCCACCCACAGCGCGCCCAATCCGGTCCGCCCATGTCCCGCGATGACGATCAGGTCGGTGGCCGTTTGCGCCGCCTCGACCAGCACGCGCGTGGGGTCGCCGCGCCGCACCTCGGCGCGCGCCGCGATGCCCGCCGCCGCCAACTGCTCCACCGCGGCGGCCAGACCGGCCTGGGCCTCCTCCCCTTCGGCGTCGAGCGTGGCGGCGGTCGCCGACGGGGTCATGCGCGCGCCGATGGCGTCGTCGCCGGTCAGGGTGCCGATGGTGGGCACGACCCGCACCAGGCGGATGGCGGCGCTGCAGGCGCGGGCCAGCGTGGAGGCGGCGGGCAGCGCGCAGGCGGCGGCGGGCGTGCCGTCCAGCGGCACCAGCAGATCGCGGATCTGGGCGGGGGCCGGTTGCTGGGGGCGCACCAGCAGCACCGGGGTGGTGGCGCGGCGGCCCACTTGCTGGCCCATGCTGCCCGCCACCACCCGGCGCACGTCGCTGGGACCGTGGGTGCACAGAGCGATCATATCGGCCTGGAGTTCGACCACATGCAGGGCGATGCTCGCCGCGACGTTCGGCTCGCCGCGGGCGTGGACGTGCGTTTCCACGGCCAGGCCCGGTCCCAGCCGCGCCGCCACGCCGGCCAGGTAGGCTTCCGCCGCTCCCGCCGTGGTCAGATGCGGTTCGCCGTGGACGGCCTGCGGCGGGCGTTCCTCCACCACGTGCAGCAGCCAGATCTGCGCGCCGAGATCGCGCGCCAGCAGCGTCACCATCGGCAGCACCGACTCGGCGAGGCGCGAGCCGTCCAGCGGCACCAGGATGCGCCGGAATCCGGCGGGCCGGCTCATAGGCCACCTCCGAAGAAGGTTGCATAGAGCAGATAGACGTTCAGGCTGACGATCACCGCGGCGACCAGCGTGGCCAGCAGCGTCGTCAGCGGGCGGTTGACCAGATTGCCCATCAGGTCGGGGCGGCGGGTGAACAGCACCAGCGGGATCAGCGCGAAGGGGATGCCGAAGCTCAAGACCACCTGGCTAACTACGAGCGCCCAGGTGGGATCGACGCCGATGGCGATGACGATCAGCGCGGGCAGCATGGTGGCGAGGCGGCGAATCCAGACGGGGATCTTGCGGTGCAGGTAGCCCTGCATGATCACCTGCCCGGCCATGGTGCCGACGCTGGACGACGAGAGGCCGGAGGCGAGCAGCGACACGGCGAAGATGGTGCCCGCCGCCGGGCCGAGCAGGGGTTGCAGCGTGCGATAGGCTTCCTCGATGCTGCCCACCTGCGTCTGGCCGCTGCTGTAGAAGGTCGAGGCGGCCATGATTAGCATGGCGGCGTTGACCAACCCGGCCAGGCCCATGGCGATGCCCACGTCGAGTTGCTCGAAGCGGAACAGGCGCCGGCGCTGGCGGTCGTCGCGGACGACGATGCGGTGCTGGGTCAGCGCCGAATGCAGGAAGATGGCGTGGGGCATGACCGTGGCGCCCAGGATGCCGGCGGCGAGCACAATGCTCTCGGGGCCGGCGAACTGCGGCGTGACGGCGTGCAAGGCGATGGCGCCCCAGTCGGGCCGGTCGAGCAAGGTTTCGACCACGTAACAGGCGGCGATGATGCCGATCATGGCGGTGATGACCGCTTCCAGGGGCCGGAAGCCGCGCCGCTCCAGACTGAGGATGACGAAGGTGGCGACGCCGGTGAGTAGCGCGGCGGGGAACAGGCCGGTGTGGAACAACAGGTCCAGCCCGATGGCCGCGCCCAGGAACTCGGCCAGGTCGGTCGCCATGGCGACAACCTCCGAGACGCCCCACATGGCCCAGACCACCGGCGGCGCGAACTCGGCCCGGCAGACCTCGGCCAGATTGCAGCCGGTGGCGATGCCCAGCTTCGCCGACAGTGCCTGGATGAGCATCGCCATGAGGTTGGCCGCGACAATAACCCAGAGCAACAGGTAGCCGTATTTCGCCCCGCCCTGAATGTTCGTGGCGAAGTTGCCGGGGTCGACGTAGGCGATGGAGGCGATGAAGGCCGGGCCGAGGAAGGGCAGCACGCGGGCGGGGCGGGGCCGGCGGCTCTCGCCTTGAAGCACGGCCTGCGCGGCGGAGATGGCGGCGGCGTCGCGTCGGCCCCGCGCAGCATCCGGCGGGCGCGCGGGCGGCCCGGCCTCCCGGCGCTCGTCCTCGGCGCGGATCTCCGGCGCGCTCTCGCCCGCTACCTTGCCTTCCATCCCCCGCCTCTCCGTTCGTGCGGCATCATGGGCGCGTCACGGCGGCGCTACCCGGCCCTGGCAGGGCTACAGCAGGAGATATTCCACCGGGAATCGGGTGACGGCGGGGCCGGTAGCAAATCGGCCCTGCCAGTCATTCTTGTGGTGGTTTACTGCTCGCGGATCGGTGTCAGCAGGAACACCGGGTGCCGGGGCACCTCGCGCTCAAAGTCTTCGAGCGGCGAGTCGGGCGTCACGTCAAAGTAGGCCCGCACCATCGACGGCGCGGAGGCCAGGCTCTGTTTCAACATCGGCGCGGCCTCATGTGGCGGCAGTTCGACCGAGGCGACGCGCTCAGTGCGCCGCCCGCGGGTGACGGTGGCCTCCCCGGCGGCGCGCAGGTTGCGCACCCAGTTGACCTGGCCGTAGGGCGAGATCAGCCAGCGCTGTCCGTCGCGTTCCTCCAGCCAGACCGGCGTCGTCCGGGGTTGCCCGCTTTTGCGCCCGCGCACCGTCAGCAGGCTCATGTGCCCGATTTTGACCCCCGCACGCAGCAGGGTTGTGATGACGAAATTGCCGGGTTTGAGCAGGGCCGGCGGTTGTGTCTGCTTTGCCATGGGATTGTGCTTTCCTTTCCGCGCCGGGCTGTCCGGCGCGTTGAACCTGTGGGCGGGTCATCCGGTTTCCGGGCCGGTGCCCGGCGTAGCGGCGGGGAAATAGCCCGGCGCCAGGCCGCGCACCAGCATTTGCACGAACGTTTCCGCGGTCTGCTGAAAGGGTAGGTTGCCGGTAAACTGCCGCACAAACTCGTACTGAAAGCACGGGCCGAGCAGCAGGATCGCCAGGGTCAGGGCGGGCACATGCGGTGTGATGCGCCCGAGTTGCTGCTCCTCGCGGATATAGGCTGCCACCAGTTCAAACACGGTCTGCGGCCCGCCCTCGATCTGATGCAGCAACGCGCGATACTTGCCCAGCAGATCGGTGTCGGCGAACAGGGCCGCGGTAATGGGCAGCAACTGCCGGTAATAGCGCATGGTCGCCAGGGCGATGCCCTCCAGATTGGCGCTGAGCGCGCCGCTGCCGGCGGTGTAGGTTTGCAGGGTGGCGAGATAGGGGGGCAGGTGCTGGGCCAGGATGGCGAAAAACACCTCCTCCTTATGCACAAAGTGCCGGTAGAGCGCGCCTTCGGACAGGCCGGTCTGCTGCGCGATCTCCTTGGTCGTCACCCGGCCCAGCCCTTTGATCTGCGCCAGGTGCTCGGTGGCCTCCAGGATTTTCCGTCGTGTTTCTCCCGCCATAGCCGGTCCTTTCGTCGTTGTGTGTGAGTACTCACT
>CBJNAR010000548.1:0-3754 GCA_966434075.1 uncultured bacterium | reverse complement strand
CCGGTGGATCGGTCTGGACAACTTCTCCGAGATGTTCGGCGACCCGCGCTGGCGGCACCACGCCGGGGCGGATGTAGCCGGCGCGCGCCATCAGCGCCTCGTAGGCGACCCCATAGACCGCGGCCAGTTTCTGCAAGACATGGGGCGACGGCTGGCGGATGTGCCCGTGCTCCACCTGGCTCAGGTAGCTGTTGGACACGCCGCTCTGCTCCTCCACCGCGCGCAGGGTCAAGCGGCGCACGCGGCGCAGCTCGCGCAAGTAGCTACCGAAATCGGTTGTCGGGTTCTCGGCGTCTTCCATGGGCATCCCTTTCCAGGTCCCCGCCCCACATCCTCGCGGCAGCGGGTTTCCGGTATTTCTATTATACGCCAGATATGCTCATTGTGCAAGCATTTGCTAAGTTTAACAAACAGGAATTTTGCTTGACAAACTTAGCAAAACCTGCTAAGATGGTTCTGTCGCAACACATATCGCCCACCGCAAACGCACCCGCGAATAGCACGCCGCACCCGATACCTGGGGCCGGAAATTGCGATTTTACTAGAGAACACGGATGTTGGACGCCGAACGGGACGCACGAGGAACAGCCATGAAACAGGCACACAGCCGCACGGTCGTGATCATACTCTGGAGCGCCCCCCTGCTCCTGATGGCGACGATGGTCGCCGCCAACGTGGCGCTGGCCGCTGCATACGCCCGGCTGCTGGGCGAAGTGGGCATGGCCCCGGCGGCGGGGATTCCCTTCTGGGCGCTCTACTTCAGCGCCCTGGGGCTGACTAACCTGCCCGCGCTGGCCGCCGCCGGGCGCTGGCGGCAGGCCGAGGCGCGCGAACGCGCTGCCCTGGCGGAGGTGCGCGCCGCGGTGCGCTGGCCCACCCATCTGGATCGCTGGCAGCCCGATCTCTGGCCCGACGTGCCCGCGCCCGGCGTCGCGCGCCCGCGCCCGCCCATCGCCGCGCTGCGCAGCGAGGTCCGCGCCCTGCGCCGCCACCTGCCCTACGCCGGCCTCTTCCTCGGCAGCCTGGCCGGGCCGGTGCTCCTGGCGGGCCTGCTGGCCGGCGTCTAGAGCCTGTTCAGGCCGGCAGCACAAAGCCCCGTTTGGTATCCGGCAGTTTCACCACTTCCAGCCGAATCCCAGGTCCAGCAGCCGGCTGTTCAGCGTTCTCGCCGGCGTATCCCTGGTCTCCTGATCGACAAACGGCACTTCCACCGTTTCGCCTATTACCGGGTATATCTTACGGAAGGTTTGTGTTATAATGGCCCTATGACCAACAAGGATATTTCCAGCGGCGTAGTACACGAAGTTCCAGCAGATTTACGGGAAGCTTTGATATCTGACCCGGAAGCGCTCGCAGTCTGGGAGGATCTTACGCCCCTTGCCCGCAATGAATGGATATGCTGGACGATCTCGGTTAAAAAGCCGGAAACCAGAAGGCAGCATGTTGAAAGGGTGTGTACAGAACTTAAAGAGGGAATGCGCCGCCCTTGTTGTTGGTATGGCTGTGTTCACCGGACAGATAAGGCAGTTAGCCCTTCAGTACAGAAAATGGTGCTTGATAGACGACCTAAGTCCGAATAGCTTGTTTGCCGCCAAGAAGTGCATAACAGGCTCTAGTCCTGCCCGGCGGCGCAGACAACTCCGGCACCCGCATCCTCCCCTGCTTACCCTAACCTGATGAAGTTCCCTAATATTCAGAAAGCCCCGCGCGCCAGTTTCTGACAGGTCATCCACAAACTATTGTATCGCGGCGCGGGGTTTGCTATACTCCGATCTGTGGCAGGGCGGCAACGCGGCCACACGAGAACAGCGAAATCGGATCGGAGACAAACACCGCAGGGGTTTGACAACTAGACAGTAGCGCCTGGACTCGCCGCGGAGGCGGTGAGTTGACGAGGTGGGAGCTTATCGAAAGATTCGGCGGATGGCTCCCCGGTTCCACAATCGTGAGAGACGGCCAAATCGCGTGAGTGATTGCGCGACAACACCCGGCTCAAGTGGCGGAGCAGCATGCTCCTGGCCTTTCCCCCTGGTTGTGTTCCATTTCCCGGTTTCTCCTGCTGTGGGGTTAGTGTGCCCCGGACGACGCGTGCGCCTGTCCCGGTGGCCCGACCCCCGCCCTGCGCCCTGTCCCGGATGAGTCCGACTGGACTCACCCCGTCGCTTGCTGTGTCATCGAAGGAGTATTGTGCATGTGTGGTATCTTCGGCTATGCCGGTCCGAATTGCGAAGCCGCCGATCTCGTCTTTAGCGGATTGAAGGAACTCGAATATCGCGGCTACGACTCGTGGGGCATCGCCCTCGATAAGGACGGCCAGGTCGTCACCGTCAAGAACACCGGGAAACTCCGCGCCGCGCCCGAAGGCATGGGCCAATCGGCGCTCGCCATCGGGCACACCCGCTGGGCCACCACCGGCGCCGTCACCCACGACAACGCCCACCCGCACAGCGATTGCTCGGGCCGGCTGGCGATTGTCCATAACGGCATCGTCGAGAATTATGTCGAGTTAAAAGAGGCTCTGATCGCCCGCGGGCACCAGTTCAAGTCGGAGACCGACAGCGAGGTCATCGCCCACCTGCTCGAAGAAGAGATCGCCGCAGCCCCCGGCGACAGCCTGGCCGAGGCGCTGCGCCGCGTCAGCCTGCTGCTGCACGGCATGAACGCCGTGGTCGCCATGGACGTAACCCGCGCCGCGCTGGCCGCGGTCAAGAACGGGTCACCGCTGGTGATCGGCGTGGATGAAGGCGCCAACTACCTGGCCTCCGACATCGCCGCCCTGCTCAAGCACACCCGCCACATCATCTGGGTGCTGGACGGCCAGGTCGCGAGCATCAGCAAGAACCACGTCAGCCTGGTGGACGCCGCGACCGGCGCGCCCATCGAGACGCGCATCGAGCGGGTGGCCTGGGACGCGCAGCAGGCGGCCCTCGGCCCCTACCAGCACTACCTGGAGAAGGAGATCTGGGAACAGCCGGGTCTCATCCGCCAGATCGTCGCCGAGGGCGGCACGCAGGCGCGCCAACTGGCCGAGTTCCTGGCCGAAGCCTCCGACATCTACTTCACCGGCTGCGGCACCGCCTATCACGCCGGGCTGATGGGCAACTACATCCTGGCCGACGTGGGCCGGCGCATGGCCCACAGCATCTACGCCCACGAAGTCACGTCCTTCGCCCCGTTCATGCGCGCCCCGCAGGCGCTGGTCGCCCTCTCGCAGAGCGGCGAAACCATCGACGTGCTCGACGCCATGCGCGCTGCCCATCGCAGCGGCGTGCCGGTGGGCGCGCTGGTCAACGTGCCCGGCTCGACCCTGAGCCGCGAGGCCGATTTCACTCTGCTGCTGGGCGCCGGCCCCGAAAAATGCGTGCTCTCGACCAAAGCCTTCACGGCCAAGGTCGCCTACCTGATGCTGGCCGCGGGCGCCCTCGGGGCCCGCGAAGCCGAGATGCGCACCGTGCTGAGCGCCGCCGCCGCCGAGATGGACGCCCAGCGCACCGACGGGCGCATGGACACGGTGCGCGCCCTGGCCGAGCGCATCTGCCGGCGCGAGCACCTGTTCGTCGTGGGCCGCGGCTACAACTACCCGCTGGCCCTCGAAGCCGCGCTCAAGATCAAGGAAGTGAGCTACATCCACGCCGAGGGCTTCGCGGCGGGCGAACTGAAGCACGGCGTAATCGCGCTGGTGGAGAAAGGAACGCCCTGCCTGGTGCTGTCGCCGGAAGGTCACCGCACCTTCCCGCTGCCGACCTACAGTGAG
>CBJNAR010000547.1:0-3755 GCA_966434075.1 uncultured bacterium | reverse complement strand
AATCGTCGAGTCGCGTGTTGCAGCAAGCGGATACCAATGGCGACGGGCTGGTCAATGACCACCTGGATGCAGCTAATATGTCGATTGGCAGTCCTTTCGGCGAGGGCAACGACGAGGTTATAACCGCGATCAACAACGCGGTGGCGGTGGGCGTGGCCTATGCTGTGTCCGCCGGCAACTCCAGCAACGTGCCGTTCATCACGGGCGCCCCGGCCTCGGCGTCCAAGGCCCTGTCCGTGGCGGCCTCGACCGCCAGCGGGCACTTCAACTATGCGCTCGATATCAGCCAGCCCGTGACCATGACCACCAACGTGGTCGAGACGGTCTGGCAGCCCTGGTCCGCCCCGTTAACGCCGCCGGCCACCGGCGACCTGATCGACGCGCGGGTAGCCTTCCCCGCGAACGCCATCGGCTGCAATGCGTTCCCCGCCGGTTCCATGACCGGTAAGATCGCGGTGATCGACCGCGGCACTTGCGCAGTGTCTTTGAAGGCGCAAAACGCCCAGGCGGCGGGTGCTGTCGGCATGATCCTCGTGCTGCTGCCGGGTCAGGAACTGACTAGCTTCTCCTTCGGCGGCGGCCCGCCGGTCACGATCCCGGTCGTCGTCGCGCGCAATTCCGAGATGCAGCCGCTCCGGGCCTACATGGCCGCGGGCGGCACTGTCACCGTTACGCTCGGTACATCCAATCCCGTCCCGCAGGATGACGTACTGGCCGGCTTCACCAGCCGCGGCCCGGCGCTGCAGGAAATCCTGAAGCCGGATATCTCCGCGCCCGGCAACGACGTGGTCTCCACGGCATACGGCACGGGCACCGCAGGCATGTCCGAGTCGGGCACCTCGATGGCTGCGCCGCACATCGCCGGGGCGCTGGCCCTGATGAAGCAGGCCTATCCGGTCTGGTCGGCGGAAGACCGCGAAGCGGCGCTGGTGAACGGGTCCAAGATGGGCCTGTACCGGACGGCCGTGGACCGCGCCAACGGCATCACCGCCCCGGTGAGCCTGGCGGGCGCCGGGCGCGTGGCGCTGACCACCACGGTTCCGCTCAGCACGACCGTGATCGGCAGCGACATCAACATCAACTTCGGCATCCCGGTCATTTCCCAGACGCTGAGCGCGAGCCGCGTGTTCACCGTGACTAACCATAGCGCCGTCGCCAAGTCTTACACACTCAGCGCCACTACGCAGTACACCCAGCCGGCGGCGCTGACCAACCTCAGCGTGACCCCGGCCACCCTGAACGTGCCGGCCGGAGGCAGCGCGACGGCCCTGCTCAACCTGACGATCAACCCGGCGCTGCTCCCAGCGTGGGGGCTGAGCGGTAGTGGTAGTGGTAGCAGTGCCGCACTCTCGGCAGCGGAGATCGGCGGCTACCTGTTCGTGAACGACGCGGCGGCCAGCCAGCAGGCACACCTGGCCTGGTATGTCCTGCCGCGACCCGCCTCGAACACAATGGCCCAGCCCGCCAGCCTGTCCTACGGCGGCGGCGTGGTCTCGGACACGATCACGCTGTCCAACACCGGCGCCATCTCGGGCACAACCGAGGTCTTCTTCCTGGCGGGCCGCGACCCGCATGAGAACACTTCGGCCAACCCGCTGCTTGGCGGCGACCGTGAAGACATCGAATACACCGGCGTGCGCTCGATCAGCGCCAGCGGCCCGGTTACCAACTCGGTGCAGTTTGGCGTGCATACTTACGCGCCGCGCGTGTTGCAGTCCGAGGCCGAATTCGATATCGGCGTGGATACCAACCGCGACGGCACCGACGACTATTTGGTGTTTAATGCCGATATCGGCTACGTGACTACAGGAACGTCGAACGGCCTCCAGGGTGTGTTCGTATACAACCTTAGCACCAACGGCCTCGACGTTGTGTCGTACCTCGACAGCAACATCAAGTCGTCGAACTTGATCATGGACGTGCCGGTTACGGCCCTGGGCATGACCCCGAGCCAGGCTTTCGACTTCCACGTAGACTCCTACAATGCGACCAACATGTCGGTTGAGCAAGCAGACGCCGGGCAACTCCCGCATGTTGACTCCGCGCCGGACACCGGGGCCTACAGCTTCGACCCGGCAAACCCGGCGTTCAACGCCAGCGCCTGGACGGTGACGGTGCCACCGGGTGGCCACACCACCATCGACATCACCATCAACCAGGCCGCGGAGAACCGCACCCATCACGGCGTGCTGCTGATTAACCGCGAGAACATGCCGACCGAGCCCGAAGCCACGGCGCTCGACATCGGCTGCGACATGCACTTCAGCGACGTCCATACCGTGGACTGGTTCTACGGCTACGTGCAGTACCTGTACTGCGGCGGCGCGATCAGCGGCTACAGCGACAACACCTTCCGGCCCTTCAACACCGTGAGCCGCGGCCAGCTCTCCAAGATCATCGTACTGGCCTACGGGCTGCCGATCAACACGGCGGGCGGCCCGCACTTCACGGATGTCGATCAGGCCAACCCGTTCTATACGTACATCGAGACGCTGTCCAACCTGGGCATCATCAGCGGCTACGCGGATCACACCTTCCGCCCGTTCGCCCTGGTGACCCGCGGGCAAACGTCGAAGATCGTGGTGAATACCGCGATCCACACCGACCCGACCCACTGGACGCTGCTCACGCCGGGCACGCCGACCTTCCACGATGTGCCGCTAGGCCACCCCTTCTACAGCTTCATCGAGACGGCCTACGCGCATAACGTCCTGGGTGGCTACACGTGCGGCTCGCCCGGCGAGCCGTGCCCCGGCCTCTACTTCCGGCCGGGTAACGACGCCACGCGCGCCCAGGCGTCCAAGATCATCTACCTGGCGGTAACCTCGCCGGCGCTGAAATAGCGCGGCGCGGACACCCCAGGAGGGGCCACGGATCGGCGCCGGGCGCGGCCACCCGCCCAACCCGGCGCCGGTTCACCAAATCACAGACCTCTAGACAGCAGGGAGACCGCCGGGTCTCCCTGCTGCGCATCTCCCCGCCGGCCTGCCGAGCGCGGCGCCGGCCTGCCGCACCCCCCCACCTACCCTATGCCGCAGCGCTGCTGTAGGGGCCGGTTTCAAACCGGCCCGCGCCCGGCGCCACCCGGCCACCGGCACAAAAACAGCCGGGCCCCGTGGGACCCGGCCGGAACAACCTGCGATACGGGGCGCCGGCGGTGAAAGGCCGGCGCCCCCGGCGCTACGGAGTAGCCCGCTGGGCCGCGGGCACCGCGAACGCCTGGAACAGGATCTTGCTAAGCTGGGCGCGGGTCGCCAGCGCACCGGGCCGGAAATAGAGGCCGGGGCATGGCTCGCCCTCCGCGCCGCAGGTGTAGCCGCCGATCAACTGGTGTGTGAAGGCCGTCTCGATATAGGGGTAGGCCCAGTAGGTCGGCGGCACGTCGTTGAAGGTCGGCGTGACCGGGTTCTCCAGCGGGTAGCCGCGCGCCGCGACGACGATCTTGGTCAACTGGGCGCGCGAAATCAGGCCGTAGGGATGGAACGTGCCGTCGTCGTAGCCGCTGATGACGCCGAGCCGGTAGGCGGCTTCGATGTAGGGGTAGAAGGCATTCTCCGGCGGCACGTCGCTGAAGTGGGGCGCGCCCGGCGGGATCGTCAGGTCGTAGTATCCGGCGAGCATGACCATCTTGGCGACCTGCCCGCGCGAGGCATTGGCCTCGGGCCGGAACGTGTTGTCGGCATAGCCGCTGACGATGCCGCCGCAGAAGGCCCACTTGATATAGCCGTAGGCCCAGTACTCAACCGGCACATCGG
>CBJNAR010000546.1:0-3756 GCA_966434075.1 uncultured bacterium | reverse complement strand
AAACCGGCCCGGCCCCCAGACCGGGTGGCGAATAAAAGAGACCTCTTGGTCTGCACCGTGGAGTTGCGACTCGGCACGGGCGGCAAGAGGTCTCTTTTATTCGGGTCGGCTGTACGAAAACCGGACAATACCGGGTCCTTATTTGCGGCTTATGTCGAATCACGGAACATCCGATCTGCCGGTTTTGACAAAGGCGGGCCGATATTGTATGATGGGATATTATGTGCCCACCCATGAGCAGCGTGGCATACCCCAACAGCGTTGGTAATTTACGGTTGGTTAGACAGGAGCCTGGGTGAAGAATCTACTTGGCCGCTTGATGGGCCGTTCATTTGACGAACTCAAGTCCATCGCGACGTCGTGGCATATCCCCATCACCGATCTCAACCACAACGACGCGGCCATCGCCATCTACCGCGAGATGACGGAAAAGACGAACGTGCGCGCCGTCTGGGAAACCCTCAACACCGAAGAGCGCGCGTTTCTTGGCTGGCTGCTGGAGCAGCGCAATCAGATGGCCCTGGTCGACGACCTGCCCGCGCAGTTGAACCGCCCCGCGGAGACCGTCGAGAGCCTGCTGGGCGGGCTGAGTGGCCTGGGCCTGCTCGATGTCGAGGAGGCGCTGGTGCGCGGCAGCCGGGTTGTCTCGGCGGGCGACAACCTCTATGCCTGGGGCATGCGCAACCAGACGCCCGCGGTGAAGCGCCGCGTGGCGTCGATGTCCGGCGAGGTCAGCCGGGTGCTGACGGCAGTGCAGGGCGAGATGCTGGGCGGGGAGCCGTTCGACGAGGCGTTGGCCGTGCTGCTGGACCGGCTCGACGCCCCGGTGCTGGAGCGCATCGCCGCGCGCTGGCATGTGCCCGATCTGCGCTACATGGCAAAGCCTGCCGTGATCGAGATGCTCGACGCCATGCTGGAGGGCGCCGAAACCCGCGAACGGATGCTCTGCGAGGTCAGCCCCGACAGCCGCCGCCTGTTCGACTACCTGTGCGAGCGCGAGGGCCGCGCCACCGCGGCGGAGGTTATGGCCGCCTTCGGCTGGACACATCACGATCTGCACCGCCACTTTACCGCGCTCGAAGTGCGCGCGCTGGCCTTTGAGACGCTCTGGCACGACCGGCGGATGCTGTTTATTCCCCGCCAGGTGCGCTACTCGCAGCCGGGCGCCGTCGCCGCCGTGCCCCAGGTGGCCGCCGCCGCCGATCCCCCCGTGGTCGATAGCCGCCTGCCCTTCGCGCTACCCTGGAACTTGCTCAGCACCCTGGCCTATTTTTCGCAGAACGAAGTCGTCATCAACCGCCACAACAACGAACTGCCCAAGCGCACGCTCAAGCGCCTGCTCGACTCCTTTTTGCAGCCCGACCCGGCCACCGGCGACGCCTACCTGAACCTGGTGCTGCATTTCGCCGAGACGCTGGGCTTGCTGACCGAGGAGGAAGAAAGCCGCCGCAAGATCGCCGGGCCGCGCCTCACCGACTGGGTGCGCCTGCCGTTCGCCGCGCAGTCGCGCCGCCTCTACGCGCTCTGGCTCGAAGACCGCCACCTGCGCGAAGACCCGGCCTCGCCCTTCTTCCTCTGGCGCGCCCCCGACCCGACCGGCGCGCGCAAGCGCCTCGTCGCGCACCTGGCCGAGTGCCCGCTGGACACCTGGCTCAGCCTCGACAGCTTCTTGCAGCACATTTACGGCGTCGATCCCTACCTGCTGGTCAGCCGCGATGAACTGGTGCGCCAGTTGGGCGTCAAGGGCCTGCGCGACTTCCAGGCCCGTTGGATGACCAACGAAGGCGCGCTGCTGACCAGCATGATCAGCGGCGCCCTGCTCTGGATGGGCGCCGTGGACCTGGGCCGCGACCGCGGTGGGCAGGTGGTGGCCTTTCGCATCACCCCGGCGGGCGCGCGGCTGTTCGGCCACCCGCAAGCCGTCGCCGAGACCGAACCGGCGCGCAAAGCGTTCCTCGTGCAGCCCAACTTCGAGGTGCTGGTGATGGCGCCGGAGGCCCGCGCCATCTGGACGCTGCTGCTGTGCGCCGACCTGGCCCGCCACGACCGCGTCAGCGTCTACACCATTACCAAGGAGAGTGTGCTGCGGGCGCGCGCCGGCGGGCTGAGCTCGACCGAGTTGCAGGACTTCCTGACCTCCAATAGCCAGAAGGCCGTGCCGCAAAACGTGTTGCAATGCATCAGCGACTGGGCGCGCGGCTATAAGCGCACCGTGCTCCAGAAGGCGACGCTGCTGGAGGTTGAGGACGCCGAGATCCTCGACGAGTTGCTGTCGTCGCGGCGCCTGAAGGGCTTCGTGGCCCGGCGCCTCTCGCCGACCGTGGCCCTGATCCGCCTGCCGCGCACCACCGTCTGGACCCGCGACGACCCCTGGCAGAAGCTGGCGAAGGAGTTGCGCACCGCAGGCTACTTCCCGGAGATCCTGGAAGAGGCCGGGCGCGTGGAGAAGCCGCGCGCCCGTCGCGGCCCAACCGATAAGGACAACGGCGGTCCGCCCGCCACCGGCTCGGGCGACGGCCCATCCTCCGGCCCCCGCCCGGCTCGCCCGCGCCGCCCCATACGTAAAAACGGCCGCATCCCGGCGGCCTCGTGAGCAGGCTGTCACAGGGCGCTTGTCACCATGGCAGGCCCTTGTCACTCTGAGCGGAGCGAAGAGTCTCGTCTCGGTGAGGAATAGAACGAGACAAAGATTCTTCGCTGCGCTCAGAATGACGGTTCGGATTGGTGGTAGGCTTGTCACTCTGAGCGGAGCGAAGAGTCTCGTCTCGGTGAGGAATAAGACGGAGATTCTTCGCTGCGCTCAGAATGACGGATTCAGATTGACGGACCAATGAGAGGAACCCACGTATGATCGCCGGACTCCGTGGCCGGTTGGCGGGGAAGGACGCCGATAGCGTCGTCATCGACTGCGGCGGGGTGCTCTACCGGGTCTTCGTGCCCGGCTCGGCCCTGAGCGAGCTGAGCGCCGACGGCGCCGAGGTGCTGCTGCACACGCATCTCGCCGTGCGCGAAGACTCCATGACCCTCTACGGCTGCACCACGCGCCGCCAGTTGGACCTGTTCGAGACCTTGCTCAATGTGACGGGTGTTGGCCCCAAGGTGGCCCTGGCGATCATCGGCAGCATGCCCGCCGACGCCCTGGAGCAGGCCATCGCCCAGGGCGACCTGGTGCTGCTGACGCGCGTGCCGGGCGTGGGCAAGAAGCTGGCCCAGCGCCTGGTGCTCGAACTCAAAGGCAAGCTCGACCTGGCCGCGCTCGGCGTGGGCGCTCCCGGCGCCGCCCGCCCCACCGGCCCGCTGGCCGAGGTGGCCGAGGCCCTCGGCGCGCTCGGCTACAACGCGAGCGAAGTCCAGCAGGTGCTGCCCAAGCTGCCGCAGGACGGCTCCGTGCCCGTCGAAGACCTTGTCATGCAGGCGTTGCAGCAGATGGGCCGCTAGCCGCCGCAGCTACTCGCAGCAGATGGGATTGTTCACTATGGAAGACCTGGAACTGAGCGCGGTCGAGGCCGCGTATGCGCGCCTGCGCGAGGTCGTGCGCCGCACGCCCGTACTCGCTTGGGGCGTGACCGGCGGCGCCGGCTGGCAGCCGCCCGCCGGGCAGCGCCTGACCCTGAAGCTGGAACATCTGCAACTGACCGGCTCGTTCAAGGTACGCGGCGCCTGGAACCTCATCGCCGATCTCCCGGCGGAGCAGCGGGCGCGCGGGCTGGTGACGGCGTCGGGCGGCAACCACGGGCTGGCCGTGGCCTGGGCCGC
>CBJNAR010000545.1:0-3762 GCA_966434075.1 uncultured bacterium | reverse complement strand
CGTATACCAGATGTAAAACGGCAGCCGCAAGACGGTGTAGCCCGCGCTGAAAGCCACCCCCCAGCCCACCACCAGCAGCCAGGGGTCGAGCGGCCGGCGGCGCAGGCGCAGTACCGCCAGGGTGATCACGCCCGCCGCGACCAGCGCCAGCACCACGAGGCGGGGCAGGAGATCCGGGCTGATAGTAGTCTCAAGCCAGTTGAGCGTGCCGCTGAGATAGAGCGGCCAGCCGGCCTTGCCCTGGACCAGCTTGGCTTCGAGGGTGCCCGGCAGCGGCGAGCCGAAGGTGGCCCAGCTATAGGCCAGCCAGGGCAGCATCACCAGCACTCCGGCGATGCCCGCGCGCCAGGGGATGCGCCGCCGGGTATAGAGGTAGTGCAGCCCGACCAGCCCGGCCAGCAGCACGGTGTCCTGGCGCGTGAGCACAGCCAGGCTCAGCAGCACACCGGTGGCAGTGCCGGCGCCCCGGCTGTAGCAATAGATCGCGCTCATGACCAGCGCGGTGAGCAGCGGCATTTCACCGCCCCAGCTTTGCACGGTCAGCGGCGTGGCCGTGGTGATCAGGGCCGCCAGCAAGCCGGCCAGCGGGGTGCGAGTCTGCACGCCCAGGCCCCAGAGCGCCGCCCCGCTGATGCCGATGCAGACGGCGCTGATCAGGCTGCCGAGCGCCGGGAAATCGAGCCAGGGCAGCACGAAATGCAGCCCGGCCAGCAGCAGGGTATAGCCGGCGGATGTGGTGCCCAGGTAATACTCGCCGGGATTATAGACCATGCCGTGGCCTTCGACGATGTTGCGGGCGTAGCGATAGATGATGAAGGCGTCGTCGTAGCTCCAGCCCCACATCCCGCGGCCAATATCAAAGGCCAGCGCCGCGATCCCCGCCAGCACCAGCAAATGTACCCACAGCGGCAGCGCCAGCGGCGGACGCTCGACTGCGGGCACCGGGCGCAACAGCGCCTGATAGGGGCGCCGGAAAGCGGGGCGCCGGGGAGGGGATTGGGTAGCGGGCGGGATCAACTCCATTACTCCATTTCGCCGAACCAGCGATCTTCGACCAGATCAATGCGTAAATCCCGGCGCGGCGGCACGCTTATCCGGCGCGTGACACAACGCGGGCCATAACCAACAGAGTATAACAAAGGTTGACCGGGATTTGCAAAGCCGGGATCAGGGGATCTCCGGCGCTTCGATGGCGGGCGGCGCCACCGGCGCGGGCAGGGCCGGCTCGCTGCCGGCGGGCCCGCGGGCCGGGCGGGGCCGGTTCAGCGCGCGCTTGAGGAAGGTGCGGGCGGGCGCTTCCACGACTTGATGGCTGATAATCGCCAGCATCACCAGGATCGCCACGTAGGCCAGGAAATAGGGCACCGTCTCGAAGTACTTGATGTAGGGCAGCATGACCGGGTCCATGCGCTGCTCGGTCAGCCCCTTCACCGCCGCGGCCACGGGCACCTGGAGAATATAGAGGCCGTAACTGGCCTCGCCCAGCAGCAGCATAAAGGGCAGGGACAGCCCTTTCGCCACCACGCCGTAGCCATGCGCCAGGCCGTAAATCAGCAGGACAAAGAAGACCAGCAACAGCGCCTCGTACAGCAGCGCGCTGTTCAATCGGGCCAACGCGGTGCGCGCCAGGAGCGCGTTGAGGCCCGGCACCCCCATGCTGAGCAACCCCACCCAGCCACACGCGCCCAGCGCGGCCAGCCACCCACCCCAGCGGGCGCGGCCATAGTGCAGAAAGAGCCGCCCTAGCACGATGCCCATCAGGAACTCGGGCAGGCGCAGGATGGGGTTGGCGTAGGCGACGGGCCACCAGCCGGGGATGTCGTATAGGATATAGGAGGCCGGGCGCAGCACCGCCAGCACCCAGAACCCGCCCAGGGCCACCGGCAGCAGCCGCACGGGAATCCGGCCCAGGGCCAGGCCCAGGAAAGGAAAGAGCGCGTAGAAGAAGGCTTCGGCGCCCAGCGACCAGGCCGGGCCGTTCCAGGCCGACCACGAGCCGGGCACCCACGCCTGGGTCAGCGTGAGCGCCAGCCCGGCATCGCCCAGCGTCTTCCCGGCAGCGGCGGGCGCCGGGAACACGGTGAAATAGGCATAGATGATATAGGGCGCGAGCAGCAGGACACCCACCAGGTGGGCCGGGTAAATGCGCGCGAAGCGGGCCACCCAGAACTCGCGCCGCCGCATCTGCCGCCCATCGAGATAGTTGTAAGCCAGCACAAACCCCGACAGGATAAAGAACAGGTCGACGCCCGTCAGCCCCGCGGCGGCAAAGTTGCGCGCCCATTCCGGGGCGGATGCCAGCACCGGCGCGGCGAAGTGAAACAGGACCACATGCAGCGCGGCGAAAAAGCGCAGTCCGGTCAGCGCCGCAAGGGTCGGTCGCGCAGCCATCAGCGACTCCGCGCCCGGCCCGCGGCCCGGCGCAACGCCCGGTTTATCCAGATCGATGCCGGTACCGGCAGGGGAAGATCATGCACGTTCTAGATGATACCAAAAAGCCGGCCCGCTCACAACTGCCCTGCCGGGAACCGGCGCCGCCCTAGACTCTCGCCGATCAGAGTCCACTGGAGTTCAGTACAGGAGCCACCACCCAGACGATACTATAGATGTTGGCAGCCAACAGCCCCGCAAGCAGAATGAGTAGCACGCCCACCCCAACCACAGGTAACTTCGGCTCCGGCCCGCCCACAGACCGGATCGCTGCCGGCCCCAGGACCAGACCGTCTAGTCCAAAGCCAAAGAGCACACTGACGCTCGACAACGCCGGGAACAGTTCGCGCCCCTGCCAGGCAATCAGACGCAGGCTGATTACGATCACCACGGCGTACTCCAGTAGCAAGACGCTCAGGAATACTGCGCACCCTGCGCGTTGAACCGGCGTCAATGCCCGCCGGGCAAGCAAGATGATGCCGCCCAGTACCGCTAAGCCGGTCAGAATCGCAAACGCCAGATAAAAGGCGTCCGGCAACGGCACCCGTTGCCAGCCATAGTTGCCCCAAAATGAATTCCAAAGATTGGCGCGAAAAGGGTCCACTAACCAGAACAAATCAGTGAGATGCCAGGGACTGTCCGTCGGTATCATGGCCTGCCAGGCCGCGCCGGCAAGGGGATCGCCATAGGCTAGCCAGCGGTAAAGGTAAAACGGCCCCGCCAAAAGCCCGATTACACCTGCCGCAGGAAGTAAGGCACGAATACGCTGAGTCGGAGACCCCGTACAACGCACCCAAAATACCGCTACCGCGGGCAAAAGCAGAGGCGCCAGGCTCAATTTCGTTAACAACCCGAGGCCGTAAAGCACGGCAAACAGGATGCGTCGTTTCCCACTGGCCGGCTTGCTCAGTTCGGCCACTATCACGAACACCATCGCGGCTGCCAGGAAATCCGCCAGATTTTCGTTGGTAATGCTGGCCCGGATAAAGTTGGCCTGCGGTAGCAGCGCGGCAAACGCCGTCGCGGTAAGAGCCACCGCCCCACCCGCGGGTGGCGGCACGAGCATCCGCGCCGTGGCATAAGTCAGCAGGATCACCGCAAGGCCGTACGCGATGGACACCACGCGTAGCACGTAGGGCCAGAACGGCCAGCGTTCGGCGGGGGGGTGCAAATGCACCGGGTACGGACCGGGGACTCCTTGCCAAAGCTTGGGATTCCCTCGCAAATATGGGGCAATCCGTGCGGTCGATGCCCAATTCCCATCCAAGGCTCGCCCGGTCAGCACAATTGCGGCGTTCAATGCATAATAAAGCGGCGGTTGGACGGCTTCGT
>CBJNAR010000544.1:0-3768 GCA_966434075.1 uncultured bacterium | reverse complement strand
ATCCATGTCGTGCCCATCGCCGTCGACCCGGTGTTTTTCGCCCCGGTGCCGCCCGACACGCTGGCCGCGGTGCACGCCCGCTACCGGCTCGACGCGCCCTACGTGCTGCACAGCGGCGCGCTGGTGCGGCGCAAGAACCTGCCCCTGCTGATCCGCGCCTTCACCCGTTACTGCGCGACGAGTGGCGACCCGGCCACGTTGCTGGCGCTGACCGGCCGGCCACAGCGCGGCATGCCCGGCGGCGACGAACTGCTGGCGGCCATCGCCGAGTCGCCGGTGCGGGCGCGCATCCGCCTGCTGGGCCATGTGCCAGGGGCCGACCTGCCCGCGCTCTACGCCGGGGCCACGCTGCTGGCCTATCCCACCCACTACGAAGGCCAGGGCCTGCCGCCGCTGGAGGCGATGGCCGCGGGCACGCCCGTGCTGGCCTCCAGCACCCCCGCCGTCGCCGAGGTCGCCGCGCCCTCCGCCCTGCTGGTCGATCCCGCCGACGAGCCGGGTTGGGCCGCCGCCTTCGGGCGCCTACTGCCCGACCCCGCCCTGCGCGCGGCCATGGCCGCGCGGGGGCGCGCCGTCGCCGCTCGCTTCACCTGGCCGCATTGCGCTGCCGCCACCCTGGATGTCTATCGTATAGTCCTCCGCTCCACCCGCAAAATACAGCAATAGCGCACCCTCATTTTCTACGGTTCAGTTGGCTTGATGTGGCACGGTCCTTGCTTTATATACCGTAGCCGCGCTCAATCCTGAAACGATTAGCACTTGCGGCAGTAATGATCTGTTAATTAGGGCGCATTAGTAATGCAGGTCTCCATGGCGCCGGAGGTCCGCCGGTGTTGTTGGCATATCGGGGGCGAATGAGGCGCCAAGGGGACTTGCCCCTGAACCAGGAGCCGATCCTGGAGGAGGTTTCAAATGGCTGATATGAGGAGAGTGGTGCGGGACGAGGAGACGGTTGTCGCCGGCGCGCCCGCGCAAGAGACGGTCGTGACGCAGACCCCCGGCGCGCCGGTCGCCCCGGTGGCGCCCGGCACCCCGGTGGCGCCGGTGCAGCCGGTACCGCAGACCACCGTGGCGACTACCACCCCGCCGCCGGGCGACCATGTTGTGGCGCGCACCGCCAGCGAAGCCGTCGTCGATCCGGCGGCGGACCGCGCGGCGACCGTGGATTGGGTAGGTCGCTTGGTCTGGTTCCTGGTGGCCGTGCTGGAAGTGTTACTCGCCCTGCGCTTCGTGCTGTTGCTGACCGGGGCCAATGAGGGTACCGGGTTCGCGCAGTTGATCTATGGCGTGACCCGCCCGTTCGTGGCGCCGTTCGCCGGGCTGTTCGGCTCGAACATGACCTATCCGGGCGCGGCGGGCACCGGCGTCTTCGCGCCGGAAACGCTCGTGGCGATGGTGGTCTACGCCCTGATCGGCTTCGCGATCGTCAAGATCGCCCAGTTGATGCTCGGCACCAACCAGACCCGCGGCACCGTGGTCAGCGATGTGAACCGCCGCACGCGGATCTAGTCGCCAGCGGTTCCCCGCCCTCGGCAGACAGATAAGTATAGCCTATAAGCACACCGGGCCGGACATTCTCCGGCCCGGTGTTTGTCATCCGATTATCCCTCCAACCAATCCCCGCTCTATCAAATGCATGGGCAGGTCTCCGCACGCCTCCAAAATGGGGAAGGGGGCGCGCCAATATGGGGAACCCTCCCGATGTCCTTCACCAGACAGTGCAGTATGCTGGGAAGCGTGATGCATAGTGGTTCCGCTTGCGCCACCAGGCACTAGTGCCGGCGCTGTGTGCCGGCAGCCCGAGAATAAGCGGTGGGAGCGCGGCGTGTTGTCACGGTGAGACGTGTGGCATTCGCAGCCGGTCCGTGCTGGCAAAATGCCAGGGCACGCCGCTAACGCATCCTAACGCTCGGCTAACACCCGGCCTGATACGCTAATATCACGCGCCGTTCGGAGAACGCCGGGCCGCGAGTGAGCCTACCTGACGAGAGCACCACAAAGGAGAATCAAATGCTAATCGAAGAACGCAATACGCAGCAGATTACGCCGGACGCCATAGCGGCGCTGGCCGTCCAACTGCGGGGTTCCCTCTTGCAGCCCGGCAGCGCTGCCTACGAAGAGGCCCGCGCTGTCTACAACGCAATGATCGACCGGCACCCCGCGCTGATTGTCCAACCGATGGACGTGGCCGACGTGATCGCCGCCGTGAACTTCGCCCGCAGCGCCGGAGTGCCCCTCGCGGTACGCGGCGGCGGGCACAGCGGTCCAGGGCTGGGAACCGTCGATGACGGGGTGGTGATCGACCTCCGGCTCATGCGCGGCATCCATGTGGACCTCGCGGCGCGCACGGTGCGCGTCGAAGGGGGCGCCACCTGGAGCGACGTCGACCACGCCACCCATCCCTTTGAGTTGGCCACGCCCAGCGGCTTCATCTCCAGCACGGGGGTCGGGGGCCTGACCCTCGGTGGCGGCATCGGCTATCTGGCGCGGACCTTCGGTCTGACGCTCGACAACCTGCTCGGCGTCGATATCGTGCTGGCGGACGGGCGGCTGGTGCAGGCCAACGCCGCGGAGAACCCCGACCTGTTCTGGGCGGTGCGCGGCGGCGGCGGCAACTTCGGCGTGGTCACCTCCTTCCTGTTCCGCCTGCACCCGGTCGGGACCGTCTACGGCGGGCCGATGATCTGGCCGCTGGAGGCCGGGCCGGAATTGATGCGCCGCTGGCGCGACTTTATCTTGAGCGCGCCGGAGACGGTCAACGGCTGGTTCGCCTACATCACGGTGCCGCCCGGTCCCCCTTTCCCGGAGCAATACCACCTGCAGAAGATGGCGGCCATCGTCTGGTGCGACCTCGCGCCGCCGGCCGAGGCGGAAGCGCACCTGGCGCCCTTCCGGGCCTTCGGGCCCCCCGCGATCGACTTCGCCGGGCCGATCCCCTGGCCGGCGCTGCAGTCGCTGTTCGACGGGCTCTATCCGCCGGGGCTGCAATGGTACTGGAAGACCGACTTCGTCACCGAGTTGAGCGACGAGGCGATCGCCCAGCACGCGAAGTACGCTGCGCAGTTGCCGACGATGCACTCGACGATGCACCTCTATCCGATCAACGGCGCGGCGCACCGGCCCGGCCCGGGCGATACCGCCTTCAGCTACCGCGACGCGAACTTCGCCGAGGTAATCGTCGGGGTGGATCCGGATCCGGCGAACAACGAGCGGATGACGCAGTGGGCGCGGGACTACTGGCTGGCGCTGCACCCCTACTCGGCGGGCGGCGGCTACTTGAATATGATGATGGATGAAGGGAACGCGACGGTGCGGGCAGCCTATCGGGACAACTACCCGCGCCTGGCGGCGATCAAGGCCAAGTATGACCCCACCAACCTGTTCCATGTGAATCAGAATATCCACCCCGGCGGCTGAGCCGGCCGCGTCGTCGACTCCGTAGTGTGCGGACTTGGTGTACGAAGCCGACCCACGTCCCATGAGACGACAACACCGACACAGTACGGCCGCTAGGTGCGACCGCGGAAGCCGTCGCCGAGGCGCACGCCAGGGATCTGGAGACTCAGGGTAAGTACGGGGTGGAGATCCTGCGCTACTGGTTCGACGAGGAGCAGGGCAAGGTCTTCTGCCTGGTGCAGGCCTCTGACGCCGAGACGACCAACGCCGTCCACCGCGAGGCCCGCGGCCTCGTGACGGACGAGATCTTCAAGGTGGAGGAACGGACCTGATCTTTTCAGGTCGCCGCGCCCTGCCGTGTCTTCCGCCGTG
>CBJNAR010000543.1:0-3789 GCA_966434075.1 uncultured bacterium | reverse complement strand
CCCACCGGTGGCCTGGGCCGCCGCGTGCAGCGTCTGGCCGTCAATCGGCTTGACCGAGTAGACGTCGATCAGGCGCACGGCGATTCCTTCCTGTTGCAGGGTGTCGCAGGCTTTGATCGCCTCGTGCAGCGTGATACCCGCGGCCACCACCGTCACCTGGTCCTTATCGGACTGGCGCACCACCTTGCTGCCGCCGATGGTGAACTGCTCGTCGGGCGGGTAGAGCACGGCGGTCTTCTCGCGCGTGCTGCGCAGGAAACTGATGCCGGGCCGGTCGGCCATGGCGCCCACGAGTTGCGCCGTCTGGTTCGGATCGCTTGGGTAGAGCACGGTGCTGCCGTGGACGGCGCGCATCATCGCCAGGTCTTCCAGCGCCATCTGCGACGGCCCGTCCTCGCCGATGGAGACGCCCGCGTGTGAGCCGCACAGCCGCAGGTTGGCGCGGGAAACGGCCGCCATGCGGATGAAGTCGTAGGCGCGGCTCAGGAAGGCGGCGAAGGTCGAGGCGAAGGCCACCCGGTGGCGCACGCTCATGCCCACCGCAGCGGCGATCATCTGCTGCTCGGCGATATACATTTCAAAGAAGCGATCCGGCGCGACCTTCTTGAATTCCTCGGCGTGGGTCGAGTTGCTGACCTCGGCGTCGAGCGCGACCACATCGGGCCGGGCCGCCAGCGCGGCCAGCGCGTCGCCGTAGGCCTTGCGCGTGGCGACCTTGTCGCCCACCTTGTAGGTCGGCAACTCCACTTTCGCGTTATCGCCCTTGGGCGGCGGGGCGCCCTGGCGCTCCGGCTTCTGCACCTGGACCTGGATGTTGGTCTCGCCGCCCAGTTCCTGGATAGCCTGTTTGGCCTGGTCGGCGTCGAGCGCCTTGCCGTGCCAGCCTTCTTTGTTCTCCAGGAAGGAGACGCCGCGCCCCTTCATTGTCTTCGCCACGATCAACGTCGGCTGGTTTTGCTGCTGCTCGGCTTCGGCGTAGGCGGCGTCGATGGCGGCCAGGTCGTGACCGTCGATCTCGATGGCATGCCAGCCGAAGGCGCGCGCCCGCTCGGCATAGGCGCCGCTGTTCCAGCCCAGCTCGGTCTCGCCGCGCTGGCCCAGGCGGTTCATGTCGAGGATGCCGATCAGGTTGTTGAGGCCGCTGTGCCCGGCGTGGTCGAATGCCTCCCAGATCGAGCCTTCGGCCATCTCGCTGTCGCCCAGCAGCACCCAGATGTGGTAGGGGATCTTATCGAGTCGCTTGCCCGCCAGCGCCACGCCGACGCCGATGGGCAGGCCCTGGCCGAGCGAGCCGGTCGCCACGTCCACCCAGGGGATGATCGGCGTGGGGTGGCCTTGCAGCCGGCTGCCGAACTTGCGGAAGGTCAGCATCTCGTCCAGGCTGACGGCGCCCGCCGCCCGGTATATTGCGTAGAGCAGGGGCGAGGCGTGACCCTTCGAGAAAATCAGGTGGTCGTTGGCCGAGTTTTGCGGGTCCTGAAAATCATAGCGCAGATATTTGCTCATGAGCACCGCCATCAGGTCGGCGGCGGACATCGAGGACGTGGGGTGGCCCGACCCCGCGGCGGTGCTGGAGCGGATGCTGTCCACGCGCAGTTGTTGGGCCAGCGCGCGCCAGTTCTCTGTCTGGGGGCCGGTGGCGGCCCGCCCCGCGGTTTGTGTGGTCATGAAATACCTCCTCCGGCCGCAGTAAAGCGGCGACCATGGATACGATACAAGGCCGTTCCCCCTGGTCGCTGCAAATGACGTGCCATGCCTGGACCGGCGTCACGCAGCACGTGAGCGCACGCCGCGGGCCGGCTTGGCGGTCCGGCGCAAAGCAGACATGTGAGGAGTATTTCCGGGCGGCCCGCCGCTATTCGACCGGCACGATCATGCCGGCCCGGATCGCGTAACGCACGAGGCCGGCGGCATCGTGAATATCCAAACGCTCCATCAAATGCGCGCGGTGGGTTTCGACGGTTTTTGTGCCGATAGTCAGGATCGTGGCGATCTCGCGTGTGGTACGGCCCTCGGCAATCAACTGCAGGATCTGGCGCTGGCGGGGCGTCAACTGTTCGGCAGAGTTCCGCTCCTCGTCGACGTGCCGCACATAGCTGGCGACCACGTGCCTGGATACCGCCGGACTCAGATAGAAATCGCCACGAGCGCCGGCCCGCACGGCCAGTTCGAGTTCGGGGGGGTCCGACCCTTTTAGCAGGTAGCCGACCGCGCCGGCCTGCAGCGCCCGGCGCACATATTCGTCGTTGGCATGCATGGACAGGATAACGACATGCGTGCCGGGGTATTGCTTGGCCTCCACCAGGGTATCGAGGCCGTTCAAGCCGGGCAGCGCGATATCCATCAGGACGACATCCGGGCGATACTGTTCGATCAGGCGCAAGGCCGTGTGCCCGTCCCCCGCCTCCGCCACCACCTCCACGCCGGGCATGTTGCGCAAGAGCGCGCGCATCCCGGCCCGCACCAGGGTATGGTCCTCGACCACCAGCACGCGGATGGTACTCACCGGAAGGCCCTCCTCTCACCTCCACGCGCGGCCCCGGTCGCCGGTGGAGATCACAAAGGGAAGCAGACGGTGATCTGAGTGCCCTGGGCCGGGGCCGACTGGATGGTGATCTGGCCTCCGGCTAAGAGCACCCGTTCGTGCATGCCCAGCAAACCCAGACTGGCTCCATGCACCGCTTGTTCCAGGCTATTGCGCACGTCAAACCCGATCCCATCGTCTTGAATCGTCAGCCGCAGCGTGTCGCCCTGACGCCGCAACTCCACGCCGGCCTGCCGGGCTGCGGCATGCCGGAGCACATTGGTCAACGCTTCCTGGGTGACGCGGAAGCAGGTGGTTTCCAGGATGGGCGGCAGGCGCGACTCCAGGGGATCGGCCACGAACTGCACGATGAGCCCCGTATGCTCGGCCACGCGGTTCGCGTACCACTGCATGGCCGTGACCAGGCCGAAATCGTCGAGCAGGGATGGGCGCAAGCCCAACGACAGGTCGCGCACCTGTTCCAGCGCCTGATTCACGATGTCCTGGCCCTCGGCCAGCAGGGCGGCCCGTGTGGTGCGGCGCGGCGCCTGCTGGATCGCCTGCAGGTGGATTTTCACGGCCGTCAGCACCTGCCCGATCTCGTCGTGGAGTTCCCGCGCCAGATGGCGGCGCTCATTTTCCTGGGCCTCCAGGCTGCGCCGCAGCGCCGACGCGACCCGCTGCTGCTCGGTGACATCCTGACCCAGGGCGAACACATAGGGCGCACCCGAGTGCAGCACCGCGGTGGCCGAGATCGCCAGGATGCGCCAGGAGCCGTCCGCATGCCGGTACCGGCCTGTCAGGGTCGCCACGCCCAGCGCGCCGAGCCGGCCCCATTGTTCGCGGGCCGCCGCCTGATCTTCGGGCAGGAACCCATCCAATAGATTCGACCCGATGACATCGATGGGGTCGTAGCCAAGCATGCGCTGTAACGAGGCCCCGGCAAACAAATAGCGCCCTGCCGGATCGCATAGCAGGATTAAGTCGCGTCCGGACGCGCTGATGAGCCGGTAGAGGTCGTCGGGTACTTGCCGGGTCAGATCCTGTACGATCAAGCAGCACACCGCGCCGTCCGCCAGGTACATGCGGTCACAGGCGACGGTAACCGGCACCGCGGCGCCGTCCCTGGCCACCAGGGTGATGGTGGCTTCTTGCCCGGCGGATTCCAACAGAGTCGCCAGTGCGGACCGGCCGGCGGAGGCGACGAATTGGAAAATAGAGGAACCCAGTATGCTATCGCGATCGCTCTTCAGCATCTGCGTTAG
>CBJNAR010000542.1:0-3790 GCA_966434075.1 uncultured bacterium | reverse complement strand
AGGAAGGCGACGAAATCTCCATCGACGGCACCACCGGCGAGGTCTTCGCCGGGCAGATCCCGACCACCGCCGCCTCGTTCAAGGACGAGAAGGAACTGGTGCAACTGCTGAAGTGGGCCGACGAGGTGCGCAAGCTGGGCGTCTGGGCCAACGCCGACTACCCGCGCGACGCCGAGCGCGCCATCGAGTTCGGCGCCGAGGGCATCGGCCTCTGCCGCACCGAGCACATGTTCTTCGAGGAAGTGCGCCTGCCCATCGTGCGCCGCATGATCCTGGCCGCCGCCGACGCCACCCGCCTGCTCAACGCCCGCGACCGGGCGCAGCAAGCGCTGGATGTGGCGCCCGGTGAGCGCCGCTCTGAGGCCGAATCGGCCCTCCAGGCCGCGCAGCAGGCCGCGGACAACAGCCCCGTGGTCAAGGACTACCTGGGCGCGCTGGGCGAACTGGAGCAGTTCCAGACCAGCGACTTCGAGGGTATCCTGGGCGCCATGGGCGAGAAGCCCGTCGTGGTGCGCCTGCTCGACCCGCCGCTGCACGAGTTCCTGCCCTCGCACGACGAACTGCTGGCCGAGATCAGCGAGATGCGCGGCGCGGGCAAGACCGATTCCGATGAGTACCGCGAGAAGGAACACCTGCTGCACGTCGTCGAAGGGTTGCGCGAGCAGAACCCCATGCTGGGCCTGCGCGGCGACCGCCTCGGTATCCTCTACCCGGCCATCTACGAGATGCAGGTGCGCGCGCTGCTCAACGCCGCCGCCAAGCTGACTAAGAGCGGCAAGAAGGTCCACGTCGAGATCATGATCCCGCTCACCGGCACGGAGAAAGAGCTGGAGGTCATGCGCAAGCTGGTCGACCGCGCCGCCGCCGAGGTCGAGAAGGCCCAGGGTGGGCCGGTCGCCTTCAAGTACGGCACCATGATCGAGGTGCCGCGCGCCGCGCTGGTCGCCGGGAAGCTGGCCCAATCCGCCGAGTTCTTCTCCTTCGGCACCAACGACCTGACCCAGACGACGTTCGGCTACAGCCGCGACGACGCCGAGGGCAAGTTCCTGTTGCAGTATGTCGAGATGGGCGTGCTCCCCGTCAACCCGTTCCAGACGCTCGACCGCGACGGCGTGGGCCGCCTGATCGAGATAGCCGTGCAGGAAGGCCGCCAGACCCGCCCCGATCTCAAGGTGGGCATCTGCGGCGAGCACGGCGGCGACCCCGACTCGATTGCCTTCTGCAACCAGGCCGGTCTGAACTACGTCTCGTGCAGCCCGTTCCGCGTGCCCGTCGCCCGTCTGGCGGTGGCGCAGGCGGTGCTGGCCGCCACCGAGCGCGACCGCTAAGCAACACCCGGAGGGGCGCCGCAGGGCGCCCCTCCTCTTTTTCTCCCCTTCCTCTATGCCCGACCAGACCACTTACGGCGGCCCGCCCAACCAGATGCGCTCCGGCGCCGCCGCCGCCATCTTCGACGCCGCCGGGCGCCTGCTGCTCCAGCAGCGCAGCGACAACGGCTACTGGGGCCTGCCCGGCGGCGGCATGGACCTGGGCGAGTCGGTCGCGCAGACGGTGGTGCGCGAAGTGCGCGAGGAAACGGGCTACGAGGTGGAGGTCGTCCGCCTGATCGGCGTCTACTCCGACCCGGCCCACTCGGTCATCAACTACCCCGACGGCAACCGCGTGCAGTCCATCGTCTGCCTGTTCGAGTGCCGCGTCGTCGGCGGCGCGCCCGCCCTCTCCGACGAGACCACCGCGCTCGACTGGTTCCCCCTCGACGCGCTGCCCCGCCCCTTCGTGCCCAACCACGCCGTCCGCATCCGGGACATTCAGGCGCGGCAAACGGCGGCGTTCTTCCGCTAGCGCGAGTTCCAACGACCGATTGGATGTAGCGGCGCGATTGATCGCGCCCGTACTCGTTGGTCTTTAGCGTATGCTGTCCCCAACAGGGGACGGAACCTGCACTAGCGGTCGATCTTCATCATATACGCCTGCTTGCCGTCCTCGGTGGGCACGGTCGCGTAGTGGCGGAAGCCCGCCTTCTCGTAGCAGCGGATGGCGCGGGCGTTCTCCGGCTCCGGGTCGAGGATGATCCGGTGCGGGTTCTCGCGTGCGATCACCAACGCGATGAACGCGCGCACCGCCAGCGTGCCCAGGCCGCGATTGAGCAGTTCGGCTTCCCCGATAAACTGGTCGATGCCCACCACGCCCGCGTCTTCCCGGTAATACTGGAAGTAGCCGATGGGCCGGGCCGCATCCATACTGCCGGCTTCTTGATACAGAAGAAGGAAGCGCTCGGCGTCCGGGTCGCTGTAGTGCGCGGCGACCTTGTCCAGCGTATCGTCGCCGTCATCCCACCACTCCTTGACGTGCGGGCGCTGCAACCAGTCAAGCAGCAGCAGGTAATCATCCGGCGTGAGGGGCCGGAAGCTGAGGTCAGGGTGATCCATCACGCCCCTCCCGGCACGCCCCAGGTGACGGGCGCCGTCACCTCCAGGCGCACCTGGTCGTCGGGGCAGAACGGCGCCACCAGGGCACGCACCGCCGCGTCGAAGGCCGCCGCCGCCTCCGGCGTCATCCGGTCGCGCGAAAAGCCGTTCATGGCGTGGTACGATTCGATATAGTCCGCGAGGGGCTGGCTGAAGGCGACGGGCGTCGTCGTCTGTGTGCCGCGCACGTGGAACAGCCCGCGCGACGTGAGTTCTTCCACAATATCGTAGGGCGCGTAGTCACGGTTGGTGGAGTAGCGGTCGATGATGCGCTGTAGCTCGGCGGCCCAGGGCAGCGGGCGGGCGGCCGGCGAGAGCAGCGCGAGGTAGCCACCCGGCGCCAGCAGGCGGCGGAACCGGGGCAGCGCCACGTCCCAATCCAGCCAGTGGATGCTCGACCCCGCCGTGATCAGCCCATAGGGCGGGGCCAGCGGCGCGTCCTCGGCCCGCCCGACAATCCAGCGCAGGCGCGGATCATCCCCGCCCGGCAGCGCCCGGCCCCGCGCGATCATGGCGGCGGACGGATCGACGGCATCGACCCGGTCCACCAGCGGCAGCAGCGGGCGGGCGATCTCGCCGGTGCCGCAGCCCACGTCGAGCACCACGCGCGGGCCGTCGCCCAGCAGCCCCGCCAGGATGGCGAACACCTCCGGCGGGTAGGGGATGCGATGGTGGTAGGCGCTCGCCACGCTCGCGTCGGCGAACTGTGCCGCGTATTCCGGTCCCAGGTGTTTCGGCTTGGCGCGCACAGGTATAGGTACCTCCTTCGCAACAGCCCTACAGAGACAGGTAGGGGCGGGTGTGACACCCGCCCCGTTGCCCGTATCTCTATAGTCGCCCGCGCCCGATCCTACTTGGTCACATCGACCACGGTGGGCTGGCGACCGGGGGCCGGACCGTTGTCTTGCAACACCAGGATGGCGTGCGGCCCGCTGCTCTGCACATAGAGCCGCGGCGCGCTCGCGCTGGGCAGGATGTTCAGCGCGGGCACCGTGTTCAGCACGAGGTCGTCGTGCGTTGCCAGCTTATCGCCGAGCGAGTAGGCCAGCACGCGGCCCGGCGATTGCGGCACGGCCAGATAGACGCGCTGCCGCCCGCCGCCGTAAGCCAGCAAGCAGGGGCACCCGTCGTGCGTCAGCTTGGCCGCCACCTGCCAGTTGCCCGCGTCGAGCACGACCATCTCCGGCACCAGCGGCACCGTTTGCGGCTGGCGCCAGGCGAACAGCCGCCGGGCACTGCCGTCGAACAGCGGGAACAACGGCTCGAACCCGAGCTGGATCGGCCCGCCGAAGATATCGTAGCGCATATCCATCGGCAACAGG
>CBJNAR010000541.1:0-3801 GCA_966434075.1 uncultured bacterium | reverse complement strand
GGACCTGGGGCGTCATGTCTCCGGCGTGGAGATCTACGTCGACGGCGGCGCCTCGTTGCTGCGTTGACGATACGAGGATGGGTACTCAGAACGCCACCTAGTTCGCAGAACTGGGCCGCTAAGAGCCTATCCGAATAACCTAGCATAATTAGGGTATGAATGCATCAACAACACCCAAACAGACGGGAGCGCCGGGTTCACGATGGCGTGGGATCGAGTGCGGCGCGCTCCTGCCCGCGGGCCAGCGCCGCCGTAATGGCGTCCACGTCGTAAACGCTGCCACCCCAGACACCACCGCTGACCTGTTGTAATGCCGCCCACAGTCGGGTATCGGCCGGTAGATCCGGGTGCGGCGCCAGGTCGGGCCGTAGGGGCCGCGCCGCCAGCGCGGCCGTCCCTCCATCCGGCCCGACCTCCGCCTCCCCCTCGCCCACCAAGTCGACGCTGCCGATCAGCGTGTTTCGGTCGATAATGATCTGGATCAGGTCGCCGTCGCGCACTTTGCCGATTGGGCCTCCGGCCAGCGCTTCCGGGCTAACGTGCCCGATGCACGCCCCCGTGCTCACGCCCGAGAAGCGCGCATCCGTCACCAGCGCCACCTCCCGCCCCCAACTCAGGTGTTTGAGCGCCGCCGTCACCTGGTAGATTTCCTCCATGCCTGTGCCCAGCGGCCCGCCGCAGCACAAGACGATCACCTCGCCCGGCTGCACCCGGTCCGGTCCGCGGCTCTTGATCGCCCGCACCGCGTCCCGCTCACGCGTAAACACTCGCGCCCGCCCGCGCTTGCGGTACACCCCGTCCGCGTCCACCACCCGCGGGTCGATGGCAGTGCTCTTGATCACGGCTCCCTCCGGCGCCAGGTTGCCCCGCGGGAAGGTCACGGTGCGGGTCAGACCCCGACGGCGCGCCTGGTCCGGACTCATAATCACCGCGCCGGGATCGACGCCCACGTGCTCGCGCAGCCGCGCCCGCAGCCGCGCCCGGCGCGTGGAGCCGTCCCACCAGTCGAGAACGGCGCCCAACCGCTCGCCCGTCACCGTTAGTTCGTCTTCATAGAGCAAGCCTATCCGGCGCAGGTGGAGCATGACCTCCGGCACCCCCCCGGCCAGGAAGACCCGCACCGTTGGGTGATTGCTCGGCCCGTTGGGCAGCACATCGACCAGTCGCGGCACCTGGCGGTTGACCGCGATCCAGTCCTCGACGGTGGGGCGGGGTAGCCCGGCGGCATGGGCGATGGCCGGGATGTGCAGCAGCAGGTTGGTCGAACCGCCGAAAGCGGCATGCACCACCATGGCATTGCGGATGGAACGCTCGGTGAGGACGCTCCGGGTCGTCAGCCGCCGCGCCTGCAAGTGCAGCACCGCCTGGGCGGCCGCGCGCGCGCCCTGCAACCAGATCGGCTGGCCCGAGGGCGCCAGGGCGCTATGCGGCAGGGCCAGGCCCAGCGCCTCGGCTACCACCTGGGACGTGGCCGCCGTGCCGAGGAACTGGCAGCCCCCGCCGGGCGAGGCGCAGGCGCGGCAGCCCAGTTCGGCCGCTTCACGCAGGGTGATCTCGCCGTGCGCGAACCGGGCGCCGATCGACTGGATCTTGCCGGCGTCCTCACCTTCGTCCGGCGGCAGGGTCACGCCGCCGGGCACAAGCACCGTGGGCAGGTCGGGCGAGCCGGCCAGCGCCATCATCATCGCCGGCAGCCCCTTGTCGCAGGTCGCCACGCCGATGACCGCGTTACGGGTGGGCAGGGAGCGAATGAGGCGACGCAAGACCTGCGCGGCATCGTTGCGATAGGGCAGGCTGTCGAGCATACCGGGAGTGCCCTGCGTGCGCCCGTCGCAAGGGTCCGTGCAGTACGCGGCGAAGGGGATGGCATCCTGGCGACGCAGTTCCTCGGCGGCGGCCTGCATCAGCAAGCCGACCTCCCAGTGCCCGGTATGGTAGCCCAGGGCGATCGGCGTGCCGTCAGGGGCGCGGATGCCGCCCTGGGTGCTGAGGATCAACACCTGCGGGTGCTCCAACTCGGCCGGATCCCAGCCCATGCCGACATTCTGGCTGAGGGCGAAAACATCGCCGCTCGGCGCATTCAGCAGCAACTCCTCGGTCAGCGGCAGCACGCCCGTGGGACCGGGGGCGCTGGCGCGCACGTCGAAAAAGCCATCCTCACCGCTGAGGAGCGTATCCAGTGCCAGCGGCGCCGCGTGGGGATCGGTCATCTACGGCTCTCCTCCTCCTTGCGCGGACAGGCCTGGGCGGGCCGATCCGGGGTATGCACATACACTAAACGACACCTGCGCCCCCGTCCGTCCGGCACACTGAGCGCCAGCCTTCCGGCGCGGGCACGCGCAGCGAGCCGTGCGCGCAGGCAGCGCAGCGGGTCCCTTCCATTATGCGCCTACCACCGGAGATGATCAACTTGCAGCCCCTCGGGCGGCGTACTCCTGGGGATGGAGGATGAGGATTTAGCCCATCAGTGACAAGTAAGGAAACACTGTGATTGTCAAGGGTCTCACAGCGCAAAGCAAGTGGTCCGTCCGCCAATGGCGGCAGCGCCCCGGCCCCCAGCCCAGCTGTAGTGATAGTGAACTGATTGCCCTGGCCCTCATTGGCGATTGTCGCGGGATCGATAAAGAAACGGACTTGCTGGGCTGGGGGCGCGAGCCGCCGCTGCGTGCCCTGTTTCTCCAGATCCCCAGCCGCACCCGCTTCAACCGCCAGCGCCGCGCCCTGGCCGGGGCGATCAATCACGTGCGCCAGATCGTCTTGCGTACGCTCGATCTGGCCGAGGATAACCAATGTGTGATCGATAGCTTGCCCATCCCGGTCATGGGCTTCCACCTGGTGCCCGGTGGGAGCCGCGAGTGGGCGACGCACGAGGCGCGCTTCGGGCGCTGTGCCAGCAAAAAGCAAACCCTCTACGGCTACAAATTGCATTGTGTCATGACATTGGGCAGGCTGATCTTGGACTTCAGCTTGGCCCCGGCCAACGAAACCGACCTGCTGGTGGGGGCCGGGTTGTTGTTTGGGTTGCGGGAGCGGCTGGTCGTGGGCGACAAAGGCTACATCAGCGCGAGCTTGGCCGAGGAATTGCGCGGGCAAGGGGTGCGGGTGGTGACGCTGCCGCGGCGCAACCAGGCGGCGCAAGTGGCGCCAGCGGTGCGCCGGCTGGTCAACGGCGTGCGCCATAGCGCGGAAATCGTCAACGGGCAGTTGGTGGAACAGTTCCATATCCAAACCAATCATGCCTATTCGTTCGCGGGGTTATGCGCGGCTGTACACCAAGTTGGCGGCGCACACCTTGTGTATCAAGATCAACCGCCTGCTCGGCCAGTCCGAGGTATTGCGGATCAAAGCGTTGGCCTGGTCGATCTAGCACATCGCCCTATGAAGATGTTTACCTTCCAATAAGTAATACACCCTGCGTCCGATGCCGGCAGGCGCCCGGTACCGTAGAATGGGGCCTGGAGGTAAGTGCTTTGGAGACACAATACAGGAGGCCGCCGGCGCCGCGATCGCTGTGCAGTATGGTATCGAGGGCGCGTCAATCACGAAGTGGAGCTGGGGCTGGCCGGGCGAGTCGTTCACTGTCGCGACGCCTGGCGGGCGGCGCTATTTCGGCAAGCTGTTTTACACGCCCGACGCTTGGCGCGCCCAACGAAAGCCTGATCGTGCTGGAGCAGTTGCGCGACGCCGGTATCAACCGGCTCACCTTCCCCCCGCGCACCAGCAACGGCGGGCGCGACATGCCGGAGCGAGACGCGAGATGCGAGACGATATTCCTGAGCGGAAGGACAAAAGCAGTGTGTC
>CBJNAR010000540.1:0-3807 GCA_966434075.1 uncultured bacterium | reverse complement strand
GGACGCGCGTGCCGTTGGCTGTCGCGCTGAAGACCTCGGTGCCGTTGCCGCCATTGACCACGACCGTGTCGCTGCCGTCGCCGCCCTCGTTGAGGTCGGTCTCGTCACCGGGGTTCCAGATCAGGCGGTCGGCGCCGCCTTCGCCGAAGACCTGGTCGGCGCCGGTGCCGCCGGTGAGGGCGTCGTTGCCGGGGCCACCGCCCAGCAGGTCGCTGCCGCCTTTGCCCAGCAAGGTGTCGTCGCCTCCCTGGCCTTGCAGCGTGTCGGCGCCCGCCCCGCCGATGAGGGTATCGTTGCCGTCGCCCCCGAAGAGGTTTGCGGGCGGCAGGGTGCCGTTGGCCTCGTCGAGGCTGAGTATGTCGTTGCCGCCCAGCCCGGAGGCCGCGATCAGGCGGGTGTTGGCGACGGTGGCCTGGCCGCCGCGAATGCGCACCGTCCCGCCGTTGATCAGCAGGGTGCCGGCGGCGTCGCGGCTGAGGGTGATGGTGTCGTTCTGTGGGGTTCCATTGACCGTGAGGGTGCCTGTCGTGGGGTCGAACACGGCGCTGATCGCGCCTTTCGCATTTGCCGGCTGGGCGGGAGCGGCCAGGCCGAGGGTGAGCGCCGTCGTGATCAGCAGGGCACACAGCAGCCCGGCGCGGCGCACTAGAGGTAAGCTTAGCGGGTTCAAAGTCAGGTTTCCTTTACTACTACTACTACTAGATGCCTTCCCGCTTAGCACAAGGGGTGCGGCTGCGACGCGAGCGCAGGGAACGGACCCACCTCCGGGGACGCGGCAAGCGGCGCGGGCGGGCCGCGTGGCCTTGCCGCAGCCTCTGGAAGCCGCGCTGCGGCTCCCAGGCGTAGGCAATCAGGCCGCCGCTCGGCGCCGCCGGATCGCCCGCACCGTAAGGGCGGGCGGAGTCAGCGCGTCGCGGCATAGCGGCTGCCGCACCAGCATCTGGTTCCATGATAAGGGCATAAGTAGGAACCACCAAGCCCCCCAGGACGGAAGACAGGGCCGGTAGGTCGTTGGAGCGCGGATATGGCCAGGGGCGGAGTCGGGGATGGGCATCTGCCCGCCGGGGATACGCCAAAGGACCGGCCAGCGGCGGGGCCGTGGGGACGAAGGCAACGCCCGGGGCGGGCGCTCGCCGCCCCAGACGCCGCCCGGTCAGCAGGCCCTGGACGGGGCGCTGCCGCCCGGTTGCGCCCGGATGACAGATGGCACAGGTGGTCGCGAATGCTCCAGGGTCGGGCGGCGGGCCCGGTATCTTACCGGGCCCGCCGCTGTGGCTGCACAGACGGCAATACGTTTCATACCCTCGGGATCCGCGATGCAGCTAATTCATTATGGCCGAAAGGGCGCCAGGGGAGGGAGTAGCGGGCGGTGCGCCGGTTGCCGCGATTGGAGAGGATCCTCTTCGGAACCAGATCCCGCACATCGCGATACGCGGCCAGACTCGCTACGGCAAAGCGGCCCCGGCGCCGCTCCCGGTCCTGCCGGTGCTTGCCTGGGCCGCGAGCACGCCTACCCCCAGGCCGGCGAACAGAATGGCGTGCACGGATATCCTCGCGATCCTGCTCAGGCCGCCGCCCTTGCCGGTATGCTGCTCCGTTGAGGGGTGCTGCCCGGCCTCCCGTGCGCCGCTACGGCGGCGAGTACTGCACTACACGCAACACGGCTCTACCGCTCACGTTCGCCAGGGGCAGATAAACCCTGTGCGTGGCCGGATCTACCGCCACGGAGTGGGCCGCCGGCGCAAACACCCCCTCGCGGAGCTTGCGCGGCACGCTGCCCCCTGCGTCGAAGATCGACAGCACCCCGCTCTCCGCCGCGACGTAGAGCCGGTGCCAGCCAGGGTCGAGCGCCAGCACGTCGGGCGCGTCCCCTACGCTCTGCGTGTCCAGTATCCGCATGGCGTTTAGGTCCAACGTCAGCAATCGGGCGTTGCCGTCGCAGGCCACGAAGGCCCGCCGCGCCGGCGCGTCGATCAGCAGCCCGTGGTCGTGCTCGCAGCCGGGTAGCGGCGTGCGCCCCAGGACCTTGTTCGTGGCCGGGTCGAGGGCCACGAGCTGATTGCGCGATTGAACGGCCACGAACATCTGGCCCGAAACCGGGTCGTACTGGGTGTTGCCGGCCTCCCCGCCGAGCGGTATGGTCGCCCTGCGGCTGTTGGTCGCGGTGTCGATCACTGTGTCGGTGGCACCGCTCTCGTCGGAGACGAAGACCTGTTTGCCGGCAGGGTCGTAGGCGAGCCCGTCGGGGTAGCTGCCGCCGGGGATGCGGGCGACGACCTTGAGCGTCTGCTCGTCGATGACGGCCACCTGGTCGGCGCCTGTGGCCGAGGCGTAGACCCGCCCCAAGGAGGGCACGGCGAGGACGCCATGCACGCTGGCGATATCGGGTATATCGGCGACGACCCGGCTGGTTCGGGTATCGAACACGGTGACCAGGCTGGCGCCCAGGTGGGCGATGAACAGCAGCCTGGTTTGCGGGTCCAGGCTCTGGTAATCGAAGCGCGACGTGCCTCCGCCGAGCGCGAGGTCGGTGCTGCCCAGCACACGGAGCGGCCCGCCAGTCGGAGCGGCGGGTGACGGCGGCGGAGTGGCCGGCGCCATGGGCGCCCCGGCAGCGGGAGGGGGCGACCTGACCGGCGCACCGGCCGTGGCGGGCGGGGCACACGAGTTTTGATCGGCTGTCCGGGTCGCGGCTGCCGCCGGCGCCGGGGCGCCGCCACGGGTTGCAGCGGGAGCCGGCGCGGTACCCGCCGGCCCTACCGTGGGGCTGTTACGAGTCACCGCGCACGCGGTGGCGCCGGGACTCGCCGGCGATAACAGGGCGCCGGCCGGTGCCGGCGTTGCGGCGGCCGGCGCGGGCGACGTTGCCGCCGCCCCGCCACACGCGCTGAGACAGGCCAGGCCAAGCAGTGCCGCCCCACAAACCAGGCCGCGGTAGAGACACAATTTCATCAGCTCTCTTTCACGGCTGGCCGCGCGTGTTTCTTAACCATGACCCAAAATCAGCCCGATCAGCGAGGCGCCGAGCACGCCGGAGCGCCGGAAACGGCTCTGCACTGGTCTCTCTGCTCGCCTGATGCTTTTACCGTAATTGGCGCGGCTTATCGGGCACAATGCCACTCCACCGTCTTCACCGACAAGCGGTCCCTGGCCGGCAACGACAGGGTATCGTAGTCTTGCCTCGCGTAGGGCGACTCGGCAACGAATAAGACGACCAGACACTATCCAGTATCCGCTGGCTCTAGTGTAACAACGGTTACCTGAAATTGCAACGCGGATCGCGATGCTGGTTCTGGTGCTATCGCGGCGGGGGGCTGGCGAATCCGGTTTTGTCGGGCCGGAAGGCTGTAGGTTAGGGGAGGGTTTGCGAATGGACTGGATCACAGTGAAGGCTGCGGCAGACCTGTGACTGGCCGCAGCCCCTATCTCTGCGGCGCGCTGCCGCCGGCTCAGGCGCAGCGCGCCGCGGCTCTTGTGTGGCGCGCGTGTGCTCGGCGGGGCGCGCTTGCGCTTAAACGAAGGGCGCATCTCCGCGCAGGTGGTGGCAGCGCGGCTGGCGAAGAGCCCGATCCGTCCCACGGCGTGAGGTTCGAGCCCTGCCTGAAGATGCTCCGGAAAAGACCGCCCGGCGCGGGCCAGTCGTACCGTCCACGGACCTAGGTATGCCGGTAGCTACAAGCGCACCTGGTTCCGTCGACCCGTCTTCCCGTACGGGCACACCGGCCCGCGCGGATCTTCCCGCTCGGCGCCGCGCTAGCGTCGTTCCCCGGCCGCGATCAGCCGGGCCGAGTTGGGGATCACCGGGAT
>CBJNAR010000539.1:0-3815 GCA_966434075.1 uncultured bacterium | reverse complement strand
TGGGCGTGCGCGTCGCGGTGTTGGTAGCGACGGCGGTGGGCGTATTGGTCGGGACGTTACCGATCGGCGTCGGCGTCGGCTGGCCGCCGGGCACGGGGGTATCAGTCGGGCCGGCCACCTGGGTCGGCGTATCGGTCGGCGCCGGCACCGGCGTGAACGTGGCGAACGTCGGCGGGGTCGGGATCGTCGGGAACGGGCGCAGGGTGGGCGTCGGGTTGCCGCCGCCGCCCGGCGTGTTGGTCGGGCCGGGGGTGTCGGTCGGGCCGACCGTGTTCGTCGGGATCACCGGCGTATCGGTCGGGATGGGCGTATCGGTCGGGATGGGGGTGTCGGTGGCCATCGGCGTATCCGTGGGCGTGGGGGTGTCGGTCGGCGTGGGCGTGGGTGGTTCCAGCACCACCGTGACGGGGTTGCTCACCAGTTGCTGCCCGTTGGTCCAGATCACGGTGGCCGTGTTCTGGATCGTCGCGTTGGCGTCGGGTGGCACCTGCACGGTGATGGTCACGACGCGCGACTCGCCCGCACTCAGCGTGCCGTTCACGCAGGTGACGTGGTTGCCTGCGTTGCTGCACGTGGCGCCCGGCCAGTCGGACGTGACATTGGTGACGGTCACCTCGGCGGGCACGTTGTCGTCGACGCGCACGCCCACCACGTCGGTGCTGACGGCGCTGACGCGGATGCTGAAGGTGAACGTGCCGCCCGCGGGAACGCTGCTGGCCGAGGCGGACTTGGTGATCGTCACCCCCGCCCCCTGCGGCGCGGCGCGCGTATCGCTAAACAACGTCAGCCCGAACGGCAGGATGATCAGCAGCGCCGCCAGGGGCAACAGCGTGCGCTCGGCCAGGGTCCAGCGGACCGGGCGCCCGGCGCCGGGGTCGCCATACCCCATGCCGAAGAACTGCTGGATCGCTCCGCCAAGGGATCGCCAGAGTGCCTTCATAGGTCGATCTCCTAGTTGGTGCCACGCCGCTCGGGGTGCCGCCGTCACTGCGGGCCAGGGCGCGGATTGCCTGCTTGGTCCGGTCGCGCTAGCGCGCGCGATCCGGCGCGACATACTTCGGATCGAGGTCCGCGATGACGATCAGGCGATGACTGGCGATTTTCACCGGGGTGCAGGTGATGAGGGTCAGGCGCGCGTCACTGGTGGGCGCCATGACTTCAATCGCCGTGGGTTTCACGATTTTCGTGGTGCGGACAACGTAATGGAAAGTCCCGCGCCCGCTGTAGACGAAAATATCGTCACCCTTCTTCAGTTTGTCGAGGTTCAGGAACACGGAGCCGCGAATATCGCGGTGCCCGGCGATCACGACATTGCCGGTGTCGCCGGGGTTGGCGGTGCCGGTGTGGTGGCCGGCCATGAAGTCGGCCACTTCCCACTCCCAGGTATCGAAGCGCACCGTCACTTCGCGCACGCGCGTATCGAGCTTGATCTTGGGGATGCGGATCTCGGTCGGCAGGGCGGGGTTGCTTTCGACGGCGTCGGCGTCGTCCGCCGCGGGAGTCCCGGCGGCGCCGGCCATGGTGCTGGTGATCGTGGTGGTCACCTGGTCGAGCACGGCCTGTTCGCCACGCCCGCCCAGGCCGGCCAGGCGGTTGCGCACCACGTCGTCGCGGCTTTCGATAGCGGCGACAGCGGCCGCGGGCGCCGTTGGGGCGCCGGCGACGGGCACGTGGGCCGCCCCACCCACCTGGGGCAGCGGATTGTTCACTTTCGGCGCGGCGGTATGCGCGGGCACCTGCACGGCGGCCATTTCGGCGGCGATGTTGTCGTCTGTCTGCGAGTCGGCAAAGAGCCACTGGAAGACGACGTAAAAGAAGAGGAGTACGAAGGCGACTTCGGCCAACTGGAGCCCGATGTCGATGCCCTTGCGCATCTGCGGGGTTTGCAGCCAGGCCGGGCCACGGCGTTTGATAGGCCGGGCCACGGCGGCCAGGCCGCTGCGGCGGAAGCGATCGGCCGGGGGCAACGCGGCGCCGCGCCCATGGACCCCGGCGGCGGCGCGGGCCAGCGCCGCGCGCGCTTCCTCGGCGCTGAGCCGGCGGGTGATGCGCCCTTTGCGCGGGGGCGGCTCCGGCCCGGCCAGCCCGGCGGGGCGCAGAGTCGCCGGCGGGGCAGGGGGTTCCGCGGGCGCGCGCCCGGCGATCGTGCGGAGCATGCGTTTCGATTCGCGCCGCCGCTTCTCGGCGATCAGAGACTCCAGCTCGGAGATGCTCAGCTTCTCCAGATCCGGTCCGTGCGCGTCCATGGGTTGCGTACTCCTGGCACAGAATCTCACCCCGCGACTCTCATATTATGTCGCGTTAATGTAGTATAGCACCGAATAGGGGGCGTGTCAATGGTTTGTGCTAGCATAGGTGCTAACAGCCGGCGGCTGCCCGCCTCGGCGCAGTGTGCGTTTGTGTAAGGACAATATCGGCGGTGCATTGTCTGGAGATACCGGCGGCGCACGGTCGCCCGACTCCCGCTACGGTGGATAGCAGGGATTCGCTTGTGTGCAAGTGCGGCGCTCGTCGTATCGTCTGGGGGCCGGGCGCGCGCTCCCGCCGTGGCCGGCAAGACGACATGACATGCGCGTGATCGGCGTCACCGAATGTACACGTGCGTACACTGGTTACTTGACCTGGAGATGCTAAACTGAATCATGGAAGGACTCCATCCTTAAGAATGGACCCAAACTCATGGCTCTTCTCAGCCCAGTTTTTGCCCGCTCGGCTCCAACTCAGGTTCAGGAAAGGACGAGACGGAAATGAGCCGGATAGCTTTGGACGATCCCGCGAGCGCCCGCAGCGCGCTCCCCCCGGATGATCTCTCTCCCCAAACAGAGGCGCAAGGTCCTGAGAGGGATATAAAGCGACGCAGGCGGCTGTTGGTGACCCTGGCCGTATTGGCCCTGGCAGGAAGCGCTCTGTTCTTGCTGACTAGTTTCCACATGATGCAAGCGCAATTCAGCGCTGAACACCAGGTGACAACCGTCGCCTTGGGTGTCGATGCTACGCACCGGCTGCCACTCGAAAGGCGTGTCGATCTTTACATTCTCGGCGAACCGGCATTCGCTGGGAACCTGGCCGAGGATCTCACCGCTCGCTTGCACACCAACCAATACCTGGGCGCCATAGAGAGCCGGCAGCCGCCCCTGGCGCCGGGGAAGGAGAGTGTGCTGGTGGTGGAGATCCAGCGCCAGTCGGTTCTCTGGACGCCGCTGTATAGCAAGGCCGAGCTAAATATTTGCGCCGGATACGCCTCAGATGGTGCAGTGGACTGGATTGACCCGCAGGGTGCGAGCTTATCCGCGTCCCCTGGGGCCCGGATCCATGGCGAGTATGTCGTACATGACTCGGCATTCGGCTTGATGTCGCGGCCCGGCTATTATGACTACTTGAACGAGAAGATCGCGACGGAGATCGGCGAGTCGCTGGACGCCGCACTGGCAGGTCTGGCCCGATGAGATAGCAGAGGAGGGGACGCGGGGACCGGTTGCGTGCCGGCCCCCCGCCGCGGTTCACGGGATTTCGGTCTCGGCTGGAATGTCGTTGTCGCCCAGGCCGGCGGTGCTGCTGGTGCTGTACGTCGTGCCGGGATCGGCGTCGATGATGGACTGGGTGGCCTCGCGGTTGGCGGCCTGCCGCTCGCGCGCCAGGATGGCGCTTTCGTCCGGCCGGCGCCGCGCGCCTTCGTCGCCGCCGGGGCGTTCCGGCCCCACGCCCACCATTTCGGTCAGGCGGGTGGGCGGCTCCTCGCCGTAGTGGGCTTCCATCTCGTCGCTGCCGGTGCCGGGGCCGGTGTTGCCGCGGCTCGGCCCGATGCTGGTGCCGGT
>CBJNAR010000538.1:0-3823 GCA_966434075.1 uncultured bacterium | reverse complement strand
CCTATGACACGCTCTGGTATACCATCCCCCGCGGGCCGGATCTCTATGAGCAATTAGGCGACTGGTTTGCTCAGCACGGCGGGCCGCAGGCCTCGGTGGCTTTCCTGGAAGTGGGCAAGCTGGGCTATTACAGCCACGCGCACATCATCGACCTGCTCGGGTTGGTGACGCCGGGGGCCTCGGCCCATGTCATCGCCAACGACTGGGATTGGGCCATCCAGCACTACCAGCCGGACTATTACATCGCGCACGGCTGTTTTGAGCCGCAGTGGCACAATGTGTCGCAGGAGGCCTGGTTCCAGGCGGCCTATACGCCCACGCTCAAGATGGACGAGCCGAGCCGCTGCGCGCCCAGGACGTATCCGCTGGTCGTCTACGAACGCAAGCCCGGCGCGGTGTTCCCCACGCCGTTACGCCCGCTGTTTGCCCAGACCAATACCCAGCAGAAGATCCCGATCGTGCCCAGCGACTCTCCCGAGCATTGGGCCGGGCAGACGTTCTCCGTCGCCCAGCCGCAGTTGAGCGCGCTGGCGCTGCTGGTGACGAAGCCCAACCGCGTGAGCACGGGCAACCTCGTCCTGCACCTCAAGCGGAGCCCCCAGGACCCCACCGACCTGCGCCGCGTGGTCCTGCCCCTCGCGGAGGTGCCGGCCAGCGAGACCTGGCTCACCTTCCGCTTTGCGCCGCTGGCCGACTCGGCGGGCCAATCCTATTTCCTGAGCCTGGAACTGGCCGATTTGCCGCGCGGCCCGGCCCCGCTGACAGTCTGGTGCGCCACCGACGACCTATATGCCGGGGGTAGCCGTTACACCGGTGCGAACCCCGCGCCCGGCGATCTCGCGTTCCGCGTGCTGGTGCCCGACAAGTAGCCGCCCGGCCCGCGAGTCACAAATGTATTACAGAGCCGCCCGATCTCAGAGGCCGGTGTGGTCGCCGATCCGCGGGCGTGGTATACTTTCACAAAGGTGTGCCTTGCAGAAGCGCTATCGCCTGCGATCCGGCCGGCACAGTTTCCTGGCCGGCCGCACGGTGGCATGATCGGCGCTGTCATGTATCTGCGCATGCCGGCGAGCCGGCGACATTGTTGGACTTCTGCTACCCGCCACTTTTGTCGTTACGCCGCGCAGAAATCCGTGTATGACAAGGGAAAAGGAGATCTTCCGTGATGAGGACCGTGCCGAACCGCGCTGTCTTACCCACCCGTTGGCCGTTGCGGCTGCTACTGATCGCTGTGATGGGCGTGCTCGCCGTCGTGGCGGGCCGCGGCCCGGCGCCGGTCGGCGCCGCCCCCAATGCCGGGATCACCGTCTCGGTGACCAGCAACCCCATCGCCGAGTCCGACGACTACGCGACGCAGATCCTGGGCGATCCCTGGGACATGAACAACCCCGACGACGCCGACTGGCTGAACCACATGACCCGGCCCACCTACAGCAACGGAGTGTTCAGCGCCAACACCACGGCGCAAGACAGCTCGATTTTCCTGCAGTATCAGGGCTGGGACAGCGCCGCCGATTATCTGGGAGAGCGCAGCGGCCCGAACTACCCGATCCCGCAGGGGCGCTACAGCCATCTGCGTTTTCGCATGTACAGCAGCGTGGCCGACCAGATGGTTGTCTTCTGGTTCAAGACCCACAATTGGACCGGCCAGCCCAACGGGCAGAGCGACATTGTTCCCACGCAAGCCGGCTGGCATATCTATGATATCGATCTCAATGCCAGGGCTAATGTTGGAACCGGCAACTTCGGCGCCGACTCCTGGAACGGGCTGGTGCTCAATCCCACCTGGTATCAGGGCCACAGCAACGTCAATATCCAACTCGACTGGGTGCGTCTGACCCCGGCGAGCGGCCCCACCGCCACTATCAACTGGAGCGGCTCCAGCAGCCCGGTCAGTCTCTATGTCACGCTCGGCGGCGGCGACGAGTTCCGGATCGCCTCGAATCTGCCTGGCTCCGGCAGCTATACCTGGGCCGCGGGCGCGGCGCTGGCGCCCGGCACCTACGCCATCCACGCCGTGTCCAGCTCGGGCTCGGGCACCAGCGGCCCGTTGACCATCAACAATGCGCCAGTGCTCAACATCACCGCGCCCAGCCCCAGCAGCGGCGAAGACTACGCGACGACGAACCTGGGCTACTCGTGGAACCTGACCACCCTCACCAGTCTGCAACCGTCGATCCAGAACGTCATGGGCCTCTTCAGCTACTCGTTCCAGCCGGGCTTCCTGCTGGCCACCGCCGGTGGCGACCCCCAACTCAACTTCCTGTACAATGACGGCGTCCATAGCATCGACACCCATCGCTACCACTATTTCAACTACAATCTGTATCTCGGTGCGCCCAACCCCGACCAGGCGCCGGACGGGCAGTATAGCCAGTGGAACGCCGGGCCGCGCCTGTTATGGGCACCCAGCCCGGCGGTGCCGAGCCAATATCAGGCCACCGAGACCCAGATCCAGTGGTATAACCGCTGGCAACAGGTCGCGCTGGACCTGAATAGCTATCCGACCGATCCGAGCTATAGCGGGCCGTCGTGGGCCGCGGCGGGCCGGGTGAGCGTGTTCCGCTTCGACCCGCAGGAGAACGACCGCAACGGCGCGTCGGTCTATCCGGCCTTCTTCCAGCTCAACGGCGTGCGGCTGACGGCGGACCCGCGGGTGTCGCCGGGCGGCAAGACGACGATTAGCTGGACGCCGGGCAAGACGGCGGGCAACGTCACCATTCAGTACAACAACGGCCAGGGCGTCTCCGGCACCGCCGGCACCGCGTCACTGGCTAGCGGCGGGTTCGTCTGGCAGGTACCGGCCACGCTGCCGCAGGGTGGTTACACGATCTCAGTGGTCCCCAACGATGGGCTGAATACGTTCAGTCAGGTGGCGCGGGCGCCGCTGCTAGTCAACTGCGCCACGGGCTGCGGCCAGCAGTATACCGACACGCCGCCGGCCAACCCGTTCTACACCTTCATCAGCAATCTGACGGCGCGGGGCGTGGTCGAGGGCTTCGGCGACAACACGTTCCAGCCCTACACCAACGCGACGCGCGCGCTGCTGGCGAAGTGGGTCGTGCTGGCGCGCGGGCTGCCGATCAACGCGGCGGGCGGCCCCCACTTTGTCGATGTGCCGACCACCGACCCGTTCTACCCGTATATCGAGACGGCAGTGAACGCCGGGTTCATCAGCGGCTACAGCGATCATAGCTTCCGGCCCTATAACACGGTGACACGCGGCCAGATGGCGAAGATCGTCGTGCAGGGCCTGGGGCTGCCGATCAACACGGCGGGCGGCCCGCACTTCACGGATGTCGACCGCGCCAACCCCTTCTACGCCGAGATCGAAACGATCTACAACCGCGGCCTGGTCTCGGGCTATGCCGACGGCACGTTCCGCTGGGGCAACAACAACAGCCGCGGGCAGTTGACCAAGGTGCTATCCAACGCCATCTCGCGCTAAAGCGCGCCCGCTGTTCAGCAGGCGACCGGCCTCGACGGGGGCCGGTCGCTTTGTGTGCCGGCGGCGCTTACATCGGTTCATCAATTCACCGCGAAGACGCGAAGAACGCGAAGGTTGTTTGTATAGGTTTTATCCTTCGCGTCCTTCGCGTCTTCGCGGTGCAGAATACGCGCGTCTACAGGGGTGTCGGTTGGCGCGGTTGCACAAAGCGCGCCGGCTCGGCTATACTGGGCGGGACCGCGGGTTTCGCGGCTTGTAGCAGGCTCGGATCGGGCGGTTTGCCGCCGGGCGCCGAAAGATGGTATACTGGCCTGCCTGCTGGCGAGGCGGGTAATTGCAGGGGCCGGGCATCACCGCCCGGCCCGGAGTATGATG
>CBJNAR010000537.1:0-3826 GCA_966434075.1 uncultured bacterium | reverse complement strand
GGCCAACCCGTTCTACAGCCAGATCGAGACGATCTACGCCCACGGGCTGGTCAGCGGCTACAACTGCGGCGCGGGCTGCCTGGAGTTCCGCTGGGGCAACGACAACACCCGCGGCCAGTTGACCAAGGTGCTCTCGAACGCGGTCAGCCCGTAAGCACGCGCTAACGTGTACAGCGAAGGGGAACCCCCGGCGGGTTCCCCTTCGCCATGTCCGGGCCTGTCCGCCGGCAGGTGCGCGTCAACATCTTGCATCCCGGTGGGGGACCAACCTCTCCCCCCGCCCCTCCCCGCCGCGGGGAGGGGAGTCATTTTCCCTCATGAAAGTGATTGCCTTCTCCCCGCCGCAAGGAGGGAAGAACACTCGCCCTCGTGGCCGTGACCCCCCTTCCCGCGGCGGGAAGGGGGGTTGGGGGGTTAGGTTGGTTCCCCACCGGGATGCTAGCCTGTTCACTTGTGCCGCCCGGCGAAACGTGCTAGGATTCGCTATCTTCGATTCGTGGAGGTCTGTTCCATGCGCTGTCTCGCTCTCGTGCTGGTCGCGGTAGTCATGCTCAGCCTGCTCGGCTGTTCCACGGCGCCCGCCACGCTGACGCCCGAACCCTTTGTCCAGTGGACCGGCAAGGGCAACACGCGCACCTTGCCCTTCACGCTGGGCACCGGCAACTATGACGTGACCTGGGCCGTGCCCTCCGCCGACGAGCAGGGCGCGTGCCCCTTCAGCGGCATCATCCGGCCCCACGAGCCCGACCCGCCGCTGCACTTCCAGGCGCCCTTCGGCAATGACCAGCCCGCCACCCAGGGCCAGATCACGGGCACGCTGCGCCTGCCGCCCACGCTGCAAGGCTCCTACGACGCCGTGATCACCACCACCTGCGTCTGGACGCTCACGTTCCAACTGGTGCCGTAGCACCCGCGCCCACCTGCCGGATACCCGCGCAACCCGCCCCAACCGCCGCACGTATGGATGGGTGCGGGTCGGGTTTTTGTCAGGTTCTTGTGCGGATCACTTTCCGCCGGAGTGTGCTTTAATGATACCAACAGACGCCGACGCCCGCTACTCCGTACTCGCCGCTTCGCCGCGTTGACGCCTCATAGCGAAATTGCCTGATATCACCGAACGAAGGGATGGACCCGGCAATGTTTGATATGACGAACGCGCAACGAGCGGATGCCCCTGTCGCCGGCAACCTCGCCGCACCGAGCAGCCTCCAGGATCTGGAGGGATTCACGCCGCAGGAAATCGCCCGCCTGACCGCTATGCGCGAGCAGATCCAACTACGCGGGCAGCGCGACCGCAACGCCGAGGAAGCCCGGCTGCGCTTCGCCCCCTGGCGCTACGAGCAGGGCTATATGAACGGATAGCGCCGTCGCCGGCAGCTATCTCAGCCAGGAGGCCGGCCATGATCAGCAGCCTGTACATTCTGGAACGCCAGGCATACGCGGAAACTGTCTATCGTGACGCGGCAGCGCACCAGCAGCTTGCCCGATCGGCCCGCCGCCACCTCGGTGCCCCGCACACTCGCGTCCTGCTGCGCCTCGGCCCCCTGATGATCGCCTGGACCACGCGGTAGCCCTCGCACCCCGTAACACCGCGCCCCGGCGCCTACCGATCTTCTTTACCATCCAGGGAGATTGTTAATGTACGACGCCATTGTCGTCGGCGCGCGCTGCGCCGGCTCGCCCACCGCTATGCTTCTCGCCCGGAAAGGCTACCGGGTCCTGGTCGTGGACCGCGCGACTTTCCCCAGCGATACCTTCCGCAATCACGTCTTGCTCTACCCGGCTGTGCGCCAGTTGCAGCGCTGGGGCCTGCTGGATCGCATCGCGGCCACCAATAGCCCGCCGATCCGCCTGTTTACCCAGGACATGGGCGACTTCCCGCTCACCGGCAACGTGCTGGAGACGGACGGGATCGACGCGCTCTATGGCCCGCGCCGCAAGTACCTGGACAAGATCCTGGTGGATGCCGCGGTCGAAGCCGGGGCCGAAGTGCGCGAAGGCTTCTCGGTGCAGGACCTGCTGCGCACCGCGGGCCGCGTGACCGGCATCCGGGGCCGCACCGCCGCGGGCACCATCGTCACCGAGCAGGCGCGCATCGTCATCGGCGCCGACGGCCTGCACTCGATTGTCGCGCGCCAGGTAGGGGCGCCCACCTACAACGAGCGGCCCGTGCTCACCTGGGCCTACTATAGCTACTGGAGCGACGTGTCCATGCCGGGCGCCGAGTTCTACCGCCACGACGACGAGGCCATGCTGGCCTTCCCGACCAACGACGGCCTGACCTGTGTCGCCGCCTTCGGCCCCATCGAAGACTTCTCCAAGATCCGCCTCGACATTGAGGGCAACTTCGAGCGGATGCTCGACGCCTTCCCCGCCTTCACCGAGCGTGTGCGCGGCGGGCGGCGCATGGAGCGCTTCCTGGGCACAGCAGACCTGCCCAACTTCTTCCGCAAACCGCACGGCCCCGGCTGGGCGCTGGTCGGCGACGCGGGCGCGCACCGCGACCCGGTGACGGGCACCGGCATCAGCGAAGCCTTCCGCGACGCCGAACTGCTGGCCGACGCGATCGACGCCGGGCTGAGCGGCGCCCAACCGCTCGACGCAGCCCTGGCCGCGTATGAGGCCACGCGCAACGCCATGGCGGGACCTGGGTACGAGGCGACTATCCAGGCGGCCACCTTCGGCCCGCTGCCCGCCGAGTTGCTGCAACTGCGCGCCGCCCTCGACGGCAACCAGGCCGACACCGACCGCTTCATCGGCGTGTTGACGGGCAGCGTGTCCGGCGCTGAGTTCTACGCGCCCGAGAACATCGGGCGGATTATGAGTATGGCCTATGGGACGGCGGCGTAGGCACGCCGTCTGCCGGCAACTCAGGAGAGTTTGCAACAACGTCCCCCGATCCGGTCTGTGCGCAAAGAGAACGGGGACCCAAGGGCCGGCGCCGTCTGCAAAGCGGCGCCGCCCATACTTACGACAACAGCCCATATGCCGCAAACGCTATCAGGAGTACTCGATGACACCGGAACAGAAAATGCTCGTCCGCACTTCCTTCGCGCAAGTTGTACCGATTGCCGAACCGGCCGCCGCCATGTTCTACGCCCGGTTGTTTGAACTCGACCCCTCGCTGCGCCGGCTCTTTCATGGCGACATGCAGGAGCAGGGGCGCAAGTTGATGGACATGTTGCGTGTCGCCGTCGCCAGCCTGGACCGGCTGGACAAAGTGCTGCCCGCCCTGGAGCGACTCGGCGCCCGCCACGCCGGCTATGGGGTCCAACCTGACCACTATGCCACTGTCGGCGCGGCCCTGCTCTGGACCCTGGAGCAAGGCCTGGGCAGTGCGTTTACGCCCGATGTCCGCGCCGCCTGGGCTGTCCTCTATACGCTGGTGGCCGATGTCATGCAGGGCGCGCAAGCTGAGGCTGCCGCCGCGTGACGCGGGACCGGAAACATTGAGCGGATACTGACTATTTTGTATGGGACGGCGGCGTAGGGGCGCCGTCCACCAGTGAATCAGGAGACTTCTGTGGACCTGACAATCCTTATCATCGCGATGCTGTTCCTGGTCGGGATCGATTGGCTGGCCGGGGTCCGCAGCTTCGACAGCCGCGACGGCTTCACCGATCCCATGTGGGAGAGCTACGCCGCGCTGCACTAAACCCAACCTAACTCCCTGTCCCCGCGCCCCCTGCCCGGCCCCTGGCCGCCGGCTGGGGGCGTGTCCATTGGCGCGGGCTACTCGGTGGGCACCGGCGCGACGGCCAGGGCCAGCGCAAAGGCCTGGTCCATGGACAGGGCCTGGCCCGCCTGCCGGGCGGCGGCGACGGTA
>CBJNAR010000536.1:0-3834 GCA_966434075.1 uncultured bacterium | reverse complement strand
CGCCCGCCCCGGCCCACGCGCGGGTGATCCTCAGCGATAGCGAGAAGGACGGCAAGGCCCCGGACGCGGCACCATCCTGAATCCGGGCGGCGGGTGCATTGCCGCTTTCTATATATATCCAATTTCGATAGCTACACTCGGAAGCCCTTCAATCAGGAAGGGCTTTCGCATTGCCCCGGCAATCTCTGAGCAAGGGCCGTGCCGGGGCGCTCCGTATCTGGCATGATCATTGCTTCTGGGTCCCTGTGCAAAGATCACGGCTGCGGCTTGTACGCGGCCCGATCTGCGCGGCCTTGCTCCCCGGTCCCAGCGACCGGCAGCAATAACGTTACAGACCTACATCGACGAGTAAAAGGAGACCCTACGCCATGCGCACGACTCGACAATTGGCCGGAGTAAGCTTGCTTACCCTGGCGGCGCTGTTGTTTGTATCCGGTTTTACCAGTGCCGCCGCCGTGGCCCAACCCTTACCCCAGGCCACGGGCGGGCAAACGATCACCATCGCCGCCGGGCAGAGCGCCACGCTGCAAGTGCGCGGCTTTTGCCTGGACTTCGGCAAGCTCTTCCCCAGCCAGAGCAATGCGCCCACCGGCCTGGCACCCGACCAAGTGCGTGCCGCGCTGAACTATGCCGTCAGCAAGGGCTACGACACCAGCGACCCCCGCCAGGTACAGGAAGCGATCTGGTTCCTCGCGAGTGGCGCGTGGCATCGCGACGATCATGCCCTGGGGCAGGAAATCGTCGACGCGGCCAAGAACGGCAATATGCCCGCGACCCCCGCCGGCACGTCCCTGATCGACGCGCTGCAAGCCAATAACCTGACGGCGACAGTCAGCATCACGCCGGGCGGCGGCCTGACCGGCAGCGATGCCTTCTACGGCGACGGCACTCTGACGATCAAGAACAACGGCACGCAAGATGCCCAGGTCTACCTGCCCTTCGGCAGCGTCTTCCCGCCCGCCAACAGCGCCGAGCAGCGGCTGATCGGCTACGCGCTGGCGGCGGCCCAGCCCGCGGCCACCACGACCGCCGGGGCCACCACCACGGTCGAGCCGTCCGCCACCACGGAGGCCACCAGTACGGTGGAGGCGACCACTGCGCCGACCGAGACGGCCATGCCCACGGCAACGACGATGCCCACCGAGACGGCGGCACCGACGATGGCCGCCGCGCCCACGGCGACGCCGGTCGCCCCCGGCCTGCCGCGCACGGGCGCAGGTGACGCAGGGTTGCCCGGCTGGTCATTGCTGTTCGGTGCTGCGCTGATCTGCCTGGTGGCCGGCCTGGCCCTCCTGCGCCGGAGCGCCCCGCCGGCATAAACCGCACGTCGCAGCCGAATAGCAAGATGTAAAGGCCGCTGCGTCCCAACCCGGACGCAGCGGCGCTCGGTTTACAGCGTGCTACCCGACCGGAAGGCGGCCAGCGGTCGGCAAAAGATCAACCCGCCGGTAAGACACCCGGCGGGTTGATCTTTATGTAGGCGGCGGAAAGGCGCGGGGCTTTACGGGCCGACGGCGGGTGCCGGGGCGCTGCCCCACACGCTGCTCACCAGCGAGATGAGCACAAACACGATGCCGACCCCAATCGTGAACTGGTAGAGCCGCTTTTCCAGCCCGCGGCGGGTGCGGTAGATGCTGCTGTCGGTCCCGCCAAACACCGATCCGATGCTGGAGCCTTTGGACTGCAACAGCACCAGGACGATCAAGAGGATCGAGATAATCAACTGGATAATATTCAGCGCAGTGCGCAGGTCCACAAGTACACTCCTTGATACATATCGAGCCGTGGTAGATCCGGCGGAACGCAACCCAGGTCGCGGAGCCCTCGCGGAAGAGGGTCCTGCCGATTATACCATGTTTTCACGGGCCGCGCAAACGCCCGCCGCGCCGGAAGCGCAGGTTGTCGCCGGAGCAGGCGCATCTTATAATGAACCCGCACGCGGCATCATGTAACAGAAGGGGCAATCCACCGGATGCGTCGTAGAGTCGGGTTGGGGATACTGGGAATTGTCGTGCTGGTGATCTGTGCGGGTGTGATGGCCCGGTTCGCGGCGGGGCAGCCGCAAGCTCCACCCATCCGTTCGCTCGACGACACCTTCCCCACCCCGCTCGATCCGGCCACCGCCCCTGCGCAGCCGGCGGGCGATACACCCCTGCCGCTCAGCACGCCCACCCCGCGACCCGTCACGCCGGCCCTCGCTACGGCAACCGCCGCGCCCGCGCCGCTTGTGGCATCCGCCACGCCAGGCGGGCCCGCCAAACCGCCCGGCGCCGTCGCGCCGGCCGATCCCGCTCCGGCGGCGATGGCGCGGGTGGCCGATCCGCAGCTACCGGGCGTGCTCTGGTTTAGCCCGACCGGCCACACGCTACGGGGCGGATTCCGCGCCTACTGGGAACAGCACGGCGGCCTGGCCCAGTTCGGCTATCCGCTCAGCGAGGAGTTTCAGGAGTACGTACCGCAGACCGGCCACGCCTATACCGTGCAGTATTTTGAGCGCAACCGGTTCGAGTGGCACCCGGAAAACGCCGGGCAGGGCAATGAGTTCCTGCTGGGCTTGCTCGGCCTGGACGTGACTCAGGGCGCGGTCTTCCCGACCAGCGCGCCCTTCGACTCGACGGCGACCACGCGCTATTTCCCGGAGACGCAGCACAGCCTGGGCGGAGCGTTCCTCGCCTACTGGCAGCAGCACGGCGGGCTGGCGCAATTCGGCTACCCCATCAGCGAGGAAGTGCTGGAGCGGTCGCCCGGCGACGGGCGCGTCTACCTGGTGCAATATTTCGAGCGCAACCGTTTCGAGCTACACCCGGAGCATCGCGGCACCCCCGACGAGGTGCAACTGGGCCTGCTAGGCGTGGACGTGCTGCGCCTGCGCGGCTGGCTGAAGTAGCCCGGCCCTGGCCCGCGGCTTTGCAGTACGCCGCCGGGCATGGTATAACTAGGGGGATGCGCGGTGCCGGGAAGCGGTCAGGTTTCTTTACAGGACTTACGCGGCGGCGGATGGTTGCGCGACAAGGAGCAGTCCCGCAACGCCCGCGCGCTAAAGATCCGGGTTTTCAACGCGTTGTACACCCTATTCCACCAAAATATTCACAGGTCCAATGTAGTATAGGTGGTATCGGGCGTGAAGAGTACGCAGGAGATTGGGTGATCGGCTTCATGGAGAACCCTGACCGCGTCGCTCCTGTTCTTTATTAATACCGCGCCTCGTGATGCCACTATTGATGCTACCATTGGGGTAGCTGGAGGAGTAAAAGTCATGGATATGCCCAACAACGGGGTTGGTTCGCCCACGCCAGGAGCCGATGTCATGGTGGTGGATAATCAGGCCGAGGATGTTTATGATGTGACCATCATCGGCGCAGGTCCCACGGGACTCTTCGGTGCCTTTTATTCGGGCATGCGTGAGATGCGGACCAAGATCATCGATGCGTTGCCGGAACCGGGCGGCCAACTGATCGCGCTCTACCCGGAAAAGCACATTTTCGATGCCCCCGGCTATCCCGATATTCTCGCCAAGGATCTGGTGGCGCAGTTGGTGGCCCAGGCTATGCGCTGGAATCCGACGATGGTGCTGGGCGAGCGCGTGCTGCAATTGACCCACCGCGAGGACGGGATCATCGTCCTGGGCACCGACAAGGGCACGCACCTGACGCGCACGGTGGTTATCGCCGCCGGGGTGGGCGCGTTCGAGCCGACCCGCCTTAAGGCGCCCGGCGTGGACGAACTGGAAGGCACCGGCGTCCACTACTTCGTCAAGCAAAAGGCGGTGTTCAAAGACAAGAACCTGCTGATCGTCGGCGGCGGGGACTCGGCGGTGGACTGGGCGCTCAACCT
>CBJNAR010000535.1:0-3835 GCA_966434075.1 uncultured bacterium | reverse complement strand
TAGACGAAGGCGGCAGCTAGAGCGTGCTAGCTGCCGCCGGTGTTTGTGCGGTTGCGGGGGGCCGGGGGCGCGCCTTACGCGCGGCGCTGGCGTGGGCGGGCGCCGTTCGCGGCGGCCAGGGCCGGGGCTTCCTCGACCGGGGCGGGCGCGGCGGCGGCCTGCTTCTCGATGCGCGCCGTGAGGCGGTGGTGCAGGTCCGCGATCTCGTCGCCGGTCAGGCGGGTGAGGTCGCTCTTGCCGTTGCAGTAGTGGCGCGCGGCCACCACCAGGTCGGCTTCGCGCAGGCCGTGCTCCTGGGCCAGGGCGCGCAGGTCGTCCAGGGTCGGCCCGGCGGGGCGCAGCAGCGCGGGCGGGGTCGGCTCGTCCAGCAGTTCGGGCACGTCGGGCTCGGCGACGGGGGCGGTGAGCACCGCGCCTTCGCCAAGCTGGGCCAGGAAGTCGGCGAACGTCGGATTGGCGAACTCCATGCCGATGGGGAAGGCCGGGCTGTTGGTCTTGATCACGCGGAACACGCGCTCGGTCTCGAAGTCGACCACGCGGACGCTGGCCTCGACCATCACGTCCACGAAGTACTCCAGACCACCGCTCGTCAGCGGCAGCACGCGGCCCAGTTCGTTCTCCTCGCGCTCTTCCAGCCCCTTGGCCCCGATCTGATCGGTGACGACGACGCAGGCGCCGCTGTCGATGCAGAGGCGGCGCAGCACTTCCTGGAAGATCATCTGGTCGGCCGCCAGTTCGTCGGCGCTGGGCTGGGCCAGCGGGTCGCCGGTGCGCTCGCGCACGGCCTGCACCGTCTCGCGGTGCTTGCGGCCAAAGTACATGGCCCAGGAGTCGAGCACGTAGCAGCCGTAGTTCTGGTCGCGGCCTTCGCCTTCGAGCGCCCAGTCGATGAACTCAGGCAACTCGTCGGGGTGCTGCACCTCGATGGCGTCGAAGCGGGTGCCGTCGCTGCCGGGCAACAGCCGGGCCTTGCGCTCCACGTCGAAGTAGCAGAGGCGGCCCAGCCCGGCGTCGGCCAGGGTGGAGGCGAACACGCTCTTGCCGCTGCCCGCCGCCCCACGGACGGCGACCACCAGGCGCTGCCGGCGCGGGCGCCGGCTGAGGGGGTTGATCCGTTTTCCGTTTGTCATATGTCTGTGCGGCGTGCGTGCCGGGCCTGCGACCCGCGCCTGCTCGACCGCCCTCCTTTCAAGGTCTACACCTGGGCCAACTGGGAGGGGCGTGTCACAGCGCCGCTCATCGCCCGGCCCTTTTGCCGATAAATCCGCCACTGCCTTGCCGGATGCAGTGGCCCACATCGCATAGTATACCACAACCCGCACAAATGTTCTAGAGGCCGGCGCCCCCAATTTGCCGGAATCCGCGCTTGCAAATTCTATGGCCGTGAGGTGGGCAATTGCGGAAACCGGGTCACGGATGCATCGCGCCCCGTTGCCGGGCGCGCGCCCTGCCTGCCCGGATCCGCCTATTTAGCGGCGGAATAGTCGTCTATCTCCCCATCCGTCTACCATTGCCGGGCATTGAGCGTGCGTCTACTGCCTTTGTGCTTTAGAGGGCAGCGGAAACCGCCCTGGCCTATCATCCAACACCTTGTGATTGTAGGGACCGGTTTCAACCCGGCCTGATCGCTGATCAGAATTGCGGCGGTGGACTACTTTACCGTCTCCATAGTTGGCGCAACAGCGGAAGAAGAACGTGAAGAACTGTGTAATCGCCTGTTGAACATGTAAAATGGCGATCAATTGGACGGATGCACTTGACGAAACCGCATATCGCTAGTACAATGTATTTCAATTACCGGCGCGGACTAACTCATGCGTGGGGCGATGATCTGATGGCGCGGAATCCCCTGAAACTAGATCGCGACGAGCAGCGGGTCGATCCGCATCGAGGGGGTGCCCTCGACGCCGCGACCGAAGCGGCGCTGGCCCATGCCCGGCAGTTGACGGCGCAGGGGCGCTACCGGGATGCCCTGGCCGTGTGCCGGCGGTTGCGCGCCGGGGCGCCCGCCCATTCCGACATCCTGGGCCTGCTCGGCTGGCTCTACGCCCAGACCGGGAGCTTGAAGCAGGGCCTCGAACATCTCGCCGAGGCGCTGGTGATCGGGCCGCGCAGCCCCATCGTCCTCTACCACCTGGCGCAAGTCTATTTGCAGGCCGGCGCGCCCGTGCACGCGCTGCACAGCTTGCGCGGCTACTGGACCGATGTGCAGGCCCTGCCCGTCGCCCTCGACCTGCCCGATCCCCAGCCGTTGATGGCCGCCCTGGTCATCTTCATGCGCGAGGAAGAGGGCTTTCCCAACGTGAACGAGGAGTTCCAGGACCGGGCCATGATGGCCGCCGAACGCGGGCGCCTGCGCCTGCTGTTTAACGACGACCCGGCGCAGGCACTGGGCGAACTGCGCGAGGCCATTCGCCTGGCGCCCAAGTATCCCCAGCCGCGCAACAACCTGAGCCTGGCCTATTTCTACAACGGCCAGGCCGACCGGGCTATCGCCACCCTGGAGACCACCCTGCGCGAGGTCAGCCCGAACAATGTCTACGCCCTGGCCACCCTGGCCTTCATCCGCTGGATGACGGGCGGCGCGGTCGCCGACTCGCTGGCGCTGCTCGAACGCGCCGCCGCGGCCCTGGAGCCGCAGAGCCGCCTGCTGGATCGCACCCGCGTGGCCGAAGTGGCGGGGTTGCTCGGCGCGCACGCGCTGGCCTATCGCGTGCTCGCGCCCGAAGGGGAGACGGCGCTGCAACCGGCGCCCGCCGAAGAAGGCCAGGCCGGCGCGGCGCGCAATCGCCTGCTGGCGACCGCCCTGGCGAACCTCGACCGCGCCGATGAGGCCGCCGCGCTGCTGCGCGAGTCGCCCGCGCTGCCCGGCGACCCGCTGGCGCAGCGCCTGCTCACGGCCATCGACACCGGCGAGACCTTGCCGGCCCTGGCCGGCGGCGGCTATCCCTACGTGGGCTGGCACGACCTGCTGTCGCTGCATCTGCTGCAACGCCTGGCCGGGCCGCTGGGGACCGGGCGCCGTTCGTTCCGCGCCCACGCGCCGCCCGATGCCGCGCAAGTCGCCCGCCAGATCGTGGCGGTCTACCCGCGCCTGACGCTCGCGTGCGCCCTGCTCATCTGGATGGGCGAACCGCTCCTGGAGCAGCTCGCCCTGACCTTGCTGGCGCTCGCCGGCACGCCGCCCGCCGAGGATCTACTGGAGGGGCACCTGCGCGGCACCGCGGGCAGCTATGCCGGGCGCCAGCAAGCGGGCTACGCCCTGGTTGATTCCGGGCGCCTGCCCAATGAAACCACGTTGCCTTTCTGGAGCGGCACCGCCTGGGGCGAGCTGCGGCTGTTTCGCCTCACCCCGCACCCCCGCGATGTGCGGGCCTTACGCAGCACGCTCCAGGCATTATTACAAAAGCTCGACGCGCCGGGTGACACGTGACGGCGCGCCGGGTTGGGGCTTTGCGGCCCCCATTCGACCCTGACCGGGTCGCACAGAGGAGGAGAGACCGGTATGGCTGACAAAACGAACCGCCGCCAGAAGCTGAACGACGACCAGAAGGCCGAGACCCGCCGCGCCGTGGCCGCGTACAAGAGCGACCACCCGCAGGCCACCTTGAAAGAGGTGCAGGCGAATCTCGACTTGCCGTACAAGGACCTGATCACCGAGGGCGTGCTGCGCGGGCTGGCCGAGCGCCGCCCGGCGGGCAGCGCGAGCACCGGGCGCGGCAAGGCAGCCGGCGGGGCCGGCACCCGCGCCGCCGGGCGACCGGGCCGGGCGGGCGCCCGCGCGACCGCCAAGGGGGGACGCACGCGCTCGCTGGAACGCATCATCGGCGACCTC
>CBJNAR010000534.1:0-3837 GCA_966434075.1 uncultured bacterium | reverse complement strand
CGGCCGTCCAGGGGCTGGCGGGCCGGCCCGATGCCGCCGCCGCGGAGGCCCTGACCCACCTGCTGGCTGCCGCGCCCGACGACGATCCGATGTTGCTGGGCATGGCCGCCGAGGCGTTGGCCGGGTTCGGCGGCGCGCTGGCGCGGGCCCCGCTCGTCGCGCTGCTGGACCACCCGGCCGCGGCCATCCGCCAGAAGGCGGTCGAGGGCCTGGCGACGCTGGGCGATGCCGCTGCTGCCGCGCCCCTCCGCGCCTACGCCGCCCGCGAAAGCGACGCCTACCTGGCCGGAATGGCCGAGCGCGTCGCCGCCGATCTGGAAAGCGAGCGCTAGCGCCCGGCTAGTGCTGCCGCATCCCCCTACCTGATCGCTTCCGCTCGACCCCGGCAATACCCTTAAGCGAACATCCCGACGCTAGCTCGCCGGGATTTCTTCCCCATGCCCGCCGTTTGCCCGTCTCTGCTTACCCTTTCGTACAGGCCGCAAACTGACCGGGCGTCCGGCGCGGCCTGCGGACCGGCGCGCTACAATGAGACCAAGCAAATGTGCATACCCCCTGCCAGGGAGCATAGAAGGAGAACCTTTCATGGCTATTAAAGCACAAAAGACGGCGCTGATCACCGGCGCCTCCCGCGGGCTGGGCCTGGCGCTCGCCCGCGAACTGGCCCGCCGCGGCTGGACGCTGATTGTCGACGCCCGCGGCGCCGACGCCCTCGCAGCCGCGCGAGCCGAACTAGCCGCGCTGACCACCGTTGTCGCCATCCCCGGCGATGTGACCGAAGCCGCGCACCGCCACGCCCTGGTGCGCGCCGCGCAAGACGCCGGAGGGCTCGACCTCCTGGTCAACAACGCCGGTATTCTGGGGCCGAGCCCGCAACCGGAGCTGTTGGCCTACCCGCTCGACGTGCTGGAGCAGGTCTACCGCGCCAACGTGGTCGCGCCGCTGGGGCTGATCCAGGCCGCGCAGGGCGCGTTTAACCCCGGCGCCTGCATCCTCAACATCACCAGCGACGCGGCGGTGGAGCCGTATCCCGGCTGGGGCGGCTACGGGTCGAGCAAAGCCGCGCTGCAACAGTTGTCGGCGGTGCTGGGCGCGGAGAACCCGAATCTGCGCGTCTACGCGGTCGATCCCGGCGATATGCGCACCCAGATGCACCAGGAAGCCTTCCCCGGCGAAGACATCAGCGACCGGCCCCTGCCCGAAGAGAGCGTGCCGGGCCTGGTGCGCCTGATCGAAGGCGACCTGCCGAGCGGCCGCTACCAGGCGCACGCCCTCATAACGGAAGCGGTGCCGGCATGAGCGCCCAGCCTGCCGTACACGGCTTGCGCGTGGCCCTCACCGTCGCGGATCTAGACGCCGCTCTGCGGCTGTTCCGCGACGGGTTCGGCCTGCCGGTGGTCCAGCAGTGGACCGTGGGCGCGGGCCGGGGCATCGTCCTGGCCGCCGGGCCGGACACGACCATCGAATTGCTGAACACCACCGAGGTCACACGGGTGGACGGCATCGAAGCGGGCGGCACACCCGCCGGCCCCGTGCGCCTGGCCTTTGCGGTCGCCGATGTGGCCGCAGTGGCGGAGGCGGCGCAGGCTGCCGGGGCCCAGGCGCCGCCCGACGGCTTGCACATCACCCTGTACCACCCCGACGCGGCCGCCCCCACACAGAACATCTGATTTTGAGCAACTTGCGAGCGGACATGACAATGACAACCGATATTCTCCCTACCAAACACCTGACCCTGCGCCGCCTGGATGGATCGGCCATCCCCGGCTTCCACGCCCTGGACTTCGACCTGCCGCCGGAGCTGGAGGCGGGCGCCCCGCCGGAGGCGCGCGGCCTGGCCCGCGACGAGGTGCGGCTGATGGTCTCCTACCGCTGCGACGACCGGGTGATCCACAGCCGGTTCCGCGACCTGGACCAGTTCCTGGGGCCGGGCGATGTGCTGGTGATCAACACCAGCGGCACCATGAACGCCGCGCTGGCGGCAACCCGCGCGGACGGCACGGCGGTGGAATTGCACCTGTCCACGCACCTGCCTGCCGATCTCTGGATCGTGGAGGTGCGGCGACCCACTCCGGCGGGCACGCAGCCCTTCTACACGGCCACGGCGGGCGAGACATTGCAGTTGCCCGCGGGCGCCACGGCGATGCTGCACACGCCCTATCTGGCCGACCGAACGGCGCCCGCGCCGGGCCCGACCCGGCTCTGGATCGCCACCCTGCAACTCCCCGGCCCGCTGGACGCCTACCTGGCCGAGCACGGTTTCCCCATCCGCTACAGCTATGTGAAGGAAGGCTGGCCGGGGAGCTACTACCAGACGTGCTACGTCACGGAAGTCGGTAGCGCCGAGATGCCCTCGGCGGGGCGCGCCTTCACGCCCGAACTGCTCACCCGGCTGATCGCGCGGGGCGTGCAGATCGCGCCGCTGATCCTGCACACCGGCGTGGCGAGCCTGGAGGACCACGAGCCGCCCTACGAGGAATACTACCGGGTGCCGCTGGAGACGGCGCGCCTGGTCAACACCGCCCGCGCCGCGGGCAAGCGCATCATCGCCGTGGGCACGACGGTGGTGCGCGCGCTGGAGACGGTGACGGACGCCGAGGGCGTGACCCACCCCGGCGAAGGCTGGACCTGCCTGATCGTCACCCCGGCGCGCGGCATCCACGCTGTGACCGGCCTGCTGACCGGCCTGCACGAGCCGCGCGCCACGCACCTGGCGATGCTCGAAGCCCTGGCCGGAGTCGCCCACCTGGAAGTGACCTACGCGGCAGCCCTGCGCGCCGGCTACCTCTGGCACGAGTTCGGGGATTTGCACCTGATCTTATGAGTGGTCATTCAGGTCATCCTGGGCCTTTCCCCGGTACCTGATTGTCCTCCCCTCACATCTTGACTATCTACGGTTCGCAAGGGATCCGGTCGGTGCTAGTGCAAAACCTTGGATAGTTGAGCAGCCGCAGGTATGGGGCCGAGTCGCCGGCTGGTTCTGACTGCGACCGGCACCAGAGCAGCCAGGTGGGCGCGTTCGCCAGGTCGCGGCTGAGCCGCGCGGTCACCGCCGCCCCCGGCGCGATCTCCTGCAACCGGCTCAGCGCGGCATCCAGTCCCGATGTGTAGCAGCGGCTCTCGGCCTCCGCCGCCTGCTGTTCCAGCGCGCGCACTTCGGCCACCAGCCGCCGGTCTGCCGCCGCCCGCCGGGCGACATCGCTATAGTCCCCGGCCTCCTGGTACGCGGCCAGCGCCGTGGTCCACTCCTGCGCGCCGTCGGCCTGGATGCCGCGCTGATAGGCGTTGAACCGCTGGGTTTCCGTGGCGACCTGCCAGAGGCTGACCACAGCGATGACCAGCACCAGCAGCAGGCCCAGGACGCGTTCGCGATGCAGGCTATGTTCGACACCGGCTGCCGGCGGCTGCGGGTCCAGGAGTTCGATAGGCGCGAACGATGGCTCCTCAGCCATAGAGCGGGACGTTGATTTACCTGTGTGCTTCACTGTGAGCCTCCCTCCACATGCCCCCGGTGCCACTCTTCCACCGTATCCCGCTGCCGCAGTCGGGGCGCTACCCATAGCCACTGCTCTCTTACTCCGCGTGTTGGTGCAAGCTAGACCTATCACCGGCAGCGGGAGAAACCCGATAAACGCATTAAAGCAAAAGACTGATGACAGCAGAAGGTACAAGTGGTACAATAAGTGGTACAATAAGTGGTGGAAAACTCCGGATCTCCGACTCAAGTATATTCTTATCGTGCTAATAAAAGGACAATAAGTAGTGCATTAAGCGGTGGAAAACCCAGGCGCAGGAGTAGTCGCCATGACCCAGGAAGTATCCACGCCGGTCGGGGAG
>CBJNAR010000533.1:0-3839 GCA_966434075.1 uncultured bacterium | reverse complement strand
CCCGGCCAGCGCTTCTTCGATGCCCAGTTCTTGCCCCACCTGCTCGAAGGCCAGCAAGTGCGCCGGGTCCAGGCTGCCCACCAGGCCCCCATCTTGCACCACCGGGATAGGTGCATCTTCCTGCGGGCCGCCCGCGCGCTCCTGCGCGATGCGTAGCGCCTCGGTCAGCGGCGAGTCCGGCGCCAGGCGCTGGCGCACCTCGGCCAGCGGGGTCATCAAGGCTCGCACCGGCACGGTGGGCCAGGTGCCCTGCAACAGCGTGTCCGCCGCCGCGGGCGACACCAGCCCCACCAGGGCGCCCTGCTCGTCCAGCACCGGCAAGGGCCGCAGCAGCGGGCTATGGGGGTGGGCCAGCATCATGCCGGCCACGCTGGCCGCTTCGGGGACGGCGTCGTCCGGCCGGGTCGCGGTCATAAAATCGCGCGCATGCAACTGGTCGAGCGCGCTCCGCAGCAGCCCGCGTCGCCGGCCCAGCACCGCCGCTTCGTGCGCGATCACGCCGAGCAGCACCAGCCCCAGCGCCTCCAGCCACGAGTCCGTGGTCAGACCGCGCCAGGCGCCGAGCAGCACCAGCCCTAGCGCCGCCACCCGGCCCAGGAACCGGGCCAGGTGCAGCCCCGTCTCGCGCTCGCCCAGGAACCCGGTGACGGCGGCGTTCAGCGCCCACCCGCCGTCGAAGGGAATGCCGGGGATGGCATTCAGCACCCCCAGGCCGATATTCATCCACCCGGCGATGGTCAGCAGGGCCGCCAGCCCAGCGCCCAGGCCCGCGGCCGCATCGATCCGCCCGGCCCCCCAGAGCATGGCTGCGCCCAGCGCCAGGTTCACGGCGACACCGGCCAGCGCCGCCAGAAACAGCCGCCCCGGCTCCACGGGCCGCGCGCGGAACGGCTGCGCCGCCCCGAACGGGTACAGGTGGAGGGGGTGCCGCCCCAGCCCGGCCACCACGGTATGCGCCAGCTCATGCACGATGGTGCTGAGCAGGTAGACCAGGATCACCGCCACGGCGACGATCCAGTAGAAGATGCCGGTCCAATCGGGATATTGCGCCGGTAACCAGATCAAGGCGCACCACCAGAGGGTGAGCAAGGCGCCCGGCAGCCAGCTATAGTTCAAACGGATGGTCAGTGGGCCGACACGGCCCAGGGGGATGGTCGACGGCATTGTCGTTTCTCCTTACTACGGACGGGCAAGTCTCTACCCTATTCCATAGCAAGGAACATACCAGATATATCGTATCACGACGTGAACTGGAGAAGTTGCTGCTCCAGCGCGGCCAGTGCCTCTTCGGGCATTGCCGCTTCGATCAGCGGGAACACGACGTTCTCCTCGTGGCGGATGTGCTCGCGCAGCAGATCGCCGGTGGCCTGCATCGTCGCGGGGTCGGGCGCGCCTGCGGCCAGTTGGGCCTGCAAGTCGGCGACCAGGCGGCGGATCTGCACGTGTTCGACGAGCATGCGCACCACCGGGGCCGCCGCGGGGTCGCCGTAGCGCGCGAACGCGGGCAGCAGCACCTCTTCTTCCTCGCGAAAGTGGTGGTTGGTCTCCTCCGCCCACAGGTGCAAGAAGTCGTGGACCACGCCCGCCGCGCCGTCCGGCGGGGGCGGCACGGTGCCGGTCGCCGTCTGCACCAGCCGCCGGGCCTGGACCAGGCCCTGGTGATGATCGCTCGACAGATCGCGCAAACTAGGGTGCCGTTTCATGAATGTTGGGTCTCCTTCCAGCCGCTGGGACGCAGGTGTTAGCCCGCGGGTATATCGTGTACAATCTATAGCATGAGCACTGCAAGTCCTGTACCGGAAGACCTGACCTATTTGCACAAGGCGCGCCTCTTTCGCGATTTGCCGGAGTCCACGCTGCGCGAGATCGTGCGGGTGGGGCGGCGGCGCCGGGTGGCCGCCGATGGCTTTTTCTTCCGCCAGGGCCGGCCCGCCGCGGTGCTCTTCGTGTTGCTGGCCGGGCAGGTCAAGGTGACGCAGATTACGCCGGAGGGCCAGCAGATCATCTTGCGCGTGGTCGGTCCCGGCGAGATGTTCGGCGCGGTGGCCGCCCTGGGCGAGGCCACCTACCCCGCCTCGGCCCAGGCCGCCGATGCCTGTATAGCGATCGGTTGGGACAGCGCCACGATCACCGACCTGATGGAGCGCTTCCCCCACCTCACGCTCAACGCGCTGGGCATTGTCGTCGCGCGCGTGCACGAGTTCCAGGACCGCTACCGCGAACTGGCTACCGAGCGAGTCGAGCGCCGCGTGGCCCGCGCCCTGCTGCGCCTGGTGCCCCAGGTGGGCCGCCGCGTCGAGGGCGGCGTGCTGCTCGACCTGGCCCTCTCGCGCCAGGACCTGGCCGAGATGACCGGCACCACGCTGTTCACCGTGAGCCGCATCCTCAGCCGCTGGGAGCAGGAGGGCCTGATCGAGAGCGGGCGCGAGCGCGTGGTGCTGCGCCGCCCGCATAGCCTGGTCGAGATCGCCGAAGATCTGCCGCCCGGCGGCCCCGCCGCACCCGATCCCGCAAAATGATCGGCCACTTGGCGGCTTGTTTGCGCTAGCGCAAACACCCGCCCCGCCCGATGGCGTATCCTATATACAGAAAGGGATGCGCCATGGATCAAACATCACTCACCACCGATTTAACTATTGCCGACGTGCTGGCGCGCTGGCCGCAGACCGTGCCCGTGTTCCTGCGCTATCGCCTGGCCTGCGTGGGCTGCCCGATCGCCCCTTTCGAGCAACTCGCCGACATCGCGTCGAACTACGGCCTGCCCCTCGACGGGCTGCTCGCGGCGCTGCAACAGGCTATCCAGCCCTCGAAGGAACCTGCACCATGAAAATCGCCCCGACCCTGCTCGACACGCCCGACCTGCTGGCCGCCGATCCCGCCCATCAGCAAGCCCTCGGCTGCCTCTACGACGTGATCGATCCCGAACTGGGCATCAACATCGTCGACCTCGGCCTGGTCTACAACCTGGATGTGGACGGCGGGCTGGTGCGCGTCGAGATGACCATGACCACGCCCGCCTGCCCGCTGCACGACTACCTGACCGAGCAGGTCGAGCAAGCGATCCGCGGCGAGATGCCCGATGTGCGCACCGTCGCGGTGCACCTGGTGTGGGACCCGCCCTGGGGGCCGGAGCGCATGTCGCGCGCCGCCCGCCAGGATCTGGGCTGGCCCGATTAAACCGTATTTCGCCATCCATTCAACCAACCTAAGGAGATCTCGATCATGAGCCAGATTAGCGAAGCCATTCACAACCACCATCAGGAGATGATGAACACCCTGACCAACCACGTCACCGCGATTGTCGAGGGTCTGCCGGAGGCCGACCCGCGCGGCCTCGTCACCTTCCTGACCGGCGACCTGCTGCCCCACGCCGTGGGCGAGGAGCAGCACATGTACCCGGCGGTCGATCCGCTGGTGCGCACCTATGGCCGGCCAACTGCCACCATGACCGTGGACCACGAGTTCATCCAGGAATACATCCGCCATATCCAGGAGACCGTCCACGAACTGGAGACGGCCACGCCTGAGACCCGGCCCGCCGTGCAGGCCCGCCTGAACCGTCTGAGCCTGAAGATCGAGGCCATCTTCCAGCTGCACCTGGAGAAGGAAGAGCGCGTCTACATCCCGCTGTTCGAGAAGTACCTGCCCGTCGCCGAGCAGCAGCGCATCCTCGACGGCATGCACGAGACCTACGACAACGCCGCGCCCGCCGCCGAAGCGGTCACGCTCGACGTGCGCCCCATGCCGCCCGCCCGCCGCCACAGCACCATCTTCGACACCTTCGCCCAACTCGACCCCGGCGCGGCCTTCGTCCTGGTCAACGACCACGGCCCGGAGCC
>CBJNAR010000532.1:0-3851 GCA_966434075.1 uncultured bacterium | reverse complement strand
GGTACCTCTCGCCTGTCTACCAACTCGCCATGGTGCGCGATCAGGCGCGCTATCCCGTGCTGAAGGATCTGTACAATAACCCGGAACTGCGCGACGATCCGCTGGTGTTGCCCTTCTATGAGCAACTGAAGACCGCGCACCCCTACACGCTGGAGGCCAACCCGGACGCTGATCAAGCCTGGAGTGGTGCCGTTAGCGCGATCCTGGCCGGCGCCCCCGCCAGCGAGACGCTGGAGGCCGCGCAACAGAAGGCCCAGGCCGCCCTCGACGCGCATCCTTAGGCCCCGGCGCGCCCCGCCGGGGCGCGCCGGCCCCCGGCTGGCACATAACTTGCCGTCTCTGATCCCTCGATAGACTCGCGGCTCTGGCGCCCGCGGTATAGGTGTGCCTGCGCGCCCCGCCGCCGGCCAGGGTCTATGCTTAGTCGAGAGGAGATCACAAGACTATGTCTGATCAAAACAACAACTATCCGCACCACCACCATCACGGCGAGTACGGCCAGGGTGAAGGCGGCAACCAGGGGAACCCCAACCAGGATCCCTACAGCAACAACGCCGCCTACAGCAACCCCACCACCAACTTCGGCGGCGGGCAGGGCTACGCGCCGCAGGATCAGGAGAATTACGGTGGACAGGGCTACGCGCCGCAGGGCCAGGGCAATTACGGCGGGCAGAGCAACCCGGCGGAGGACCAGGTTCGCTACGGGCAGGGCCCACAACGGGGACCCGGCGCGGGCGCTCCAGGGTCCACATTCGACCTGAACGACCCGCAGCAGCGGCAAGCCGCCCTCCAGTGGCTGCAGCAGTTCCAGAACCAGGGCGCCGACAGCGGTAACACGCAGCGCCTGCCGCAGGAGGACCTGGGGCGCATTTATCAGGGTGTTGCCAGTCAGGCGCAGCCGCAGCACATTGCCGATGCGACGGCGAACGCCGTCCAGCAGATGCCCCCGCAGCAGCGCCAGGGCTTCATCGACACCGTGACCGACTGGTTGCAACAGCACGGCATCAGCCCGGCGGCCGCCGGCGTGCAGAATACCAATCCGCAGCAGATGTCGCCGCAGGATGTGGGCAAGATGGTCGGCTACGCGCAGCAGCAGAACCCGGACGTGTTGCAGCAGTTGTTCAGCCCGAACGGCGCGCTGGGCAACAAGGCAGTGCAACTCGGCCTGGCGGGCCTGCTGGCCTACGCCGCCACGCAAGTCTTCAAGAAGCCGGGCCAATAGCCCGCCCGGTGCCCCACCTATAGCCCCCTGTTCGCCGCGTCGCGGGCAGGGGGCTTCGCCTGTTTCCGGGATGTAACCGCCTGTTGCTGTTCTGTAACCTCCCTGCACCCCAACCGGTGCGATAATCGATCCGGTAGGTGAATCCATGCCATCCTCGCCGAAGGATGGTGCATATTCACTGGTTCGCAAAGGAGGCATCACGATGGTTACTCAACCGCAACAGACGGAGGACCCATCCGCGGCGCGTGCCCCTGGGGCCGTGCTTCCGCCACCCGAAGTGCCGGCAGGTGCGCCGGCCTATCCGCCCAACGCCGGCTATCTACCGGGCCCGCCCGCCGCACCAGGGCCGCCGCCGCCCGGCTACTACTATGCCCCGCCGCCGGAGAAAGCCGCGGTTGCCCCGCCCCCGGCGTATCCGCCTCCCGTGGCCGGGCCGCCGAACAGCTATCCCCCGGCCCCACAGGCGCCATCCCGGCCATCCGGCCTGGGCGTGGTCCTCGCCATCGTAATCGGGGCGATCGCGTTGCTGATCGGCCTGGTCATACTGGCGGTAAGCTGGTTCGTCATCAGCCGGGTCAGCGGCACGCCGGTAAGTACCGGGCCCGTGCACACCGAGACGCAGTCCGTCGCGCTGGCGGGGGCCGAGGCCGCGGACGTGACCGTGACGATGGGCGCCGGCAACGTGACGCTGGCCGGTGGCGCAGCCAACCTGCTGGATGCCGATTTCACCTATAACGTGCCGGCCTGGAAACCCGAAGTTAGCTATACGGTGAACGGCGCGAGCGGCACGCTCACCGTGAGCCAGCCCGATACGCGGGGCAGCCCCGTGGGCAACACCCGCTACGAGTGGAATCTGCGCCTCAACAACAACGTGCCGTTGAACCTGACCGCGAACGTGGGTGCCGGCAATACCGATCTGCGACTGGGCAGCCTGAATCTCAGCCGGCTGGCGGTGACCAGCGGCGCGGGCAATATGACCGTGGATCTGACCGGCACGCCCCGGCAGAATCTGGACGCCACGATTACCGGCGGCGTCGGCAATACGACCGTGCGCCTGCCTGCCGATGTGGGTGTGCGGGTGGTTGCCAACGGTGGACTAGGCAAGGTGACGGCTAACGGGTTCACGGTTAGCGGCGATACCTATACCAACGCTGTCTATGGTAAAACGCCGATGACGCTGAATATCACCGTGAAACTCGGCGTCGGCAATATGACCCTGGAGACGGTGCGCTAGCCGGGGCAAGGCGACCCGAAGACCTGCGGAACCTGTGCCCGGCACCGAAGCGACGGCCCCCCTACCCGCCACAAGGCGAACAGGGGGGCCGTGCTGTATCGGCATTCCGCCTTACGGGAAGGCCAGGGCCAGCGTTTCGACGGCGGGGGGCGCGAGGGCGAGCGGGATCGTCGTGTGCCCGCCGTCCACCCGGTAGGGCAGCGGCTCGGTGGGGTACTCCAGCAGGTCGCAGCGGCGCACTTCCGTGGCCGCCGCTTGCAGCGTGATCGTGGCGGTGCGCGCCAGCCCCAGCGCATCCCAGACTCGCACCAGCAAGCCCGGCGCGTCCCGGCGCGGCTTGACGGCCAGCACCACCAGCCCGTCGCTCGCCGCCAGGCCCACGGCGGGCGGCGTGGCATCGCCCGCGGCCCAGGCCAGGGCCGGGCGGGTCGTTTCCCAGGCATGTTGCCACAGCCGCCCGGTGCGCCAGTCGCCCGCGTGGGGCCACAGGCGGTAGCGGAAGGTGAAATCGCCCTCGTGCCACTGCGGGAAGTTCGTGCCCCACTGCGTGTTGAACAGGTGTCCGTAGACCAGCGGCGTGTCCAGCGACCGGGTGATCGGGTACTCGTAGATGCCCAGGCTGCCGATGGAGACCAGCGGTGCGTCCAGCGGGATGATGCCCATGCCGCGCCGGTCGTCGCCGGCGTCCAGCCAGTTATCGACGCACCAGAGCGCGTGGTTGGCGCCCGGCGCGATCTGGCGGCTGGGGTCGATGACCGAGCCGGTCTGCCCCAGGCGGAAGGTGGGCAGGGCCAGGTTAAGCGGAAAGACGGCGGTGGCCGCCTCGGGCTGGGGCGTTGCGACTTTGCCGCGCACGGTGTAGCGCAGGTCGATGGCGGGCAGGTGGTCATAGAGCGTGATCGCCAGATCCACGGTCTGCGCGGGCGCGATGGTCGGGCCGTTGCGGGTGGGGCGCAGGGTGCCGCCGGTGAGCAGGATCGTCCGGCGGTGGGGGCCGCGCTCGAACGTGGCCGTGTAGTCACCGGCCACGGCGGTCAGGTGGGGCCAGTTCTCGGGCTGGCCGGCCTTGCCGAAGTCGGCGATAAACCAGTCCTGGAACAGCAGGCCGTAGGCGCGCAGGTGCCCGGCGATATCGGCGTCGGAGAAGAGGTCGTAGCGGTAGGCACCGAAGGGTTGCGCCGCGTGCGGATCAACCCAGCTATACCCAGTGGCCTGCTCGACCAGGCTGCTGATCCCGCCCCGCGCCGGGTCGATGGTCAGGCGGAAGTGCTCGTTCTCCAGAACCGGCGCCGCGCCCGCCGGCCCGCGCTCGACTCCGCTGTCCGGCAGCGCGCGCAGCATGTAGCCCCCCAGGCTGAGCGCACTGGTCTGGCCGGGGAAGCGCAGGCGGCCATC
>CBJNAR010000531.1:0-3853 GCA_966434075.1 uncultured bacterium | reverse complement strand
CCGCCCACCAGCGCGTGAACAGCCAGAGCGCCGCCAGCCCGAAGAGCGCCGCCCACAGATCCCACTGCGCGGCCAGCCAGCCCACGGCCTCGGTGTGCAACGGAAACACTGCGAACAGCGCCCCGGCCAGCCGGCCCAGCCCAGGCCGGCGACTCACCCCCGCCAGCCAGAGGCCCAGCAGTAAAGCCACCCCGGCGTGGAGTAATAAACCTGTCAGGTGATAGGGGAAGGGGTTGTCGCCCCACAGCCGCCAGCCCAGGCCCCATGTCAGGATCGTGCTGATGGGGCGATAAAACATCCAGTTGGGGTCGGGCAGCAAGATGCGCGGATTCAAGCCCCGGTTGCGCCCGGTGATCAGCGTGAGAAAGTCGTCGGACAGGAAGCCGATGCGCAACACCGCCAGGTAGGCCAGCACCGCCAGCAGCGGCACCACCGCCCAGGCCAGCGCGGGAGTTGCCCGGCGATACGCCGTGGCCACATTGGACCCGGCGGCGCTCAGCCGGTGCGAGGCGGAGGCCGGTGGATTACTCAGCTCCGCCCCGCTCTGCGCATCATGCCGGGGCGCTACATGCATGGCAGGCAATCAGGCTCTAGCGGTCGGGGTCGCGGCGCGAGACGAGTACGCCCATCCGCCCGCCCATCCAACCGAACCAGGCCCCCAGGCCCAGCGTCGTCACGCGGAAGAACAGCGCGTCGAGGATGGTGGGTTGCGCGGCGCCCGCCGGGAGATCGACCAGTTGGACCAGCGCGTCGGCGGGCACGATGATCTCGGTCACAGTGTTGATCAGGGCCACGATCACCCCGGCGGTAATCCCGGCGACCAGGCCGCTGACGCGCTCGCCGGTGGCCCGCGCGGCCAGCAGGCCGGCGACGAAGGGCAGCGCCGCTTCCAGCATCAGCGACAGACATTCGGTGATCTGGTAATCGGCCAGATTCTGCGAACGCAGCGAGGTCAGGTAACCGAGCGTTTCAAACAGCGCCAGGGCGCCGCCGAACAGGGCGCCCCACTTGAGCGCGCTATAGAGTTTTGGTGTCATACATGCCGGGCCGCCGCCCCCGTTTCCCGGCCACCGGCCAGGGGGGCGCGGCCCTCAGCTCCTTAAGGGCAAAGTTCGATGCAACGGCCCGGACCAGGCGGGCCGCACCCATTATAACACCCGCGCCTGTTCAGCAGCAATCAACAGCGACGGCGCGGCGGCGCACCTTGACAGGGGGCCGGTTCTCCTATATCATATAAGCGCTCGCTTATGGATTCGCCGGGCGAGCCGATTGAGACGTAGTGCACCACGGAAGGACAGCTCGCCGGTATTATGCAGAACGGCCTCTCGGAGTCCGCCCCCCGAACCCAACTGGAATCGTGGGGCGCGGCCCTGGCGCTCAAACCCTATTTGCACGCCATCGCGGACCCCACCCGCCTCAGCATGTTGCACGAGCTGGCCCAGGCAGGCGAACACCAGGTGCTGGAACTGGCCCGGCTGCTCGGCCTCAGCCAACCCCTCACCAGTTGGCACCTGCGTATCCTCAAGCAAGCGGGCCTCGTGTCCACCCGGCGCCTGGGCCGCCAGGTTCTCTGCCGCCTCAACCGGGAACGTCTCAGCGAGTTCAAAGCCCAATTCGACGCGCTTATCAACCTGTAGCCGCCGGATGCCGGGTCGCGGCTCAGCACCGACCAGATCAAGCAAGTAGCATGAAGTAAGGAGTAATGAAGCATATGGGTAAAGTTCGCGTGGCTATCATCGGCGTGGGCAACTGCGCTTCGTCGCTGGTCCAGGGCGTGCATTTCTATCGCAATGCCGAAGACGACGAGTTCATCCCCGGCCTGATGCACGTCAACCTGGGCGGCTATCACATTCGCGACATCGAGTTCACCGCGGCCTTCGACGTCGACAGCCGCAAAGTGGGCAAAGATCTCAGCGAGGCGATTTTCGCCGAGCCGAACAACACCTTCCGCTTCAGCGAGGTGCCGCACCTGGGCGTCCCGGTGTATCGCGGCATGACGCACGACGGCCTGGGCAAATACCTGAGCGAGGTCATCACCAAGGCGCCCGGCCCCACCGCCGATATCGTGCGCATCCTCAAGGAGACTAAGACCGATGTTGTCGTCAACTATCTGCCGGTGGGCAGCGAGATGGCGACCAAGTGGTATGTCGAGCAGATCCTGGACGCAGGCTGCGCGCTGGTCAACTGCATCCCCGTGTTCATCGCCCGCGAGGAGTACTGGCAGCGGCGGTTCATGGCGAAGGGCCTGCCGATGATCGGCGACGACATCAAGTCGCAGGTGGGCGCCACGATCACCCACCGCGTGCTCACGCGGCTGTTTGCCGAGCGCGGGGTCAAGATCGACCGCACCTACCAACTCAACTTCGGCGGCAATACCGACTTCCTCAACATGCTGGAGCGCGAGCGGCTGGAGTCGAAGAAGATCAGCAAGACGAACGCCGTCACGTCGCAGGTCGGCTACCCGATGCCAGCGCGCGACGTGCATGTCGGCCCCAGCGATTACGTGCCCTGGCTGGACGACCGCAAGTGGTGCTATATCCGCATGGAAGGCACGACCTTCGGCAACGTGCCGCTGAACATGGAACTGAAACTCGAAGTCTGGGACTCGCCGAACTCGGCGGGCGTGGTCATCGACGCGGTGCGTTGCTGCAAACTGGGCCTCGATAACGGCCTGAGCGGCACGCTCGAAGGCCCGGCGGCCTACTTCATGAAGTCGCCGCCGGTGCAGCACCCGGACGATCTGGCGCATGACATGGTCGAGACCTTTATCGCCGAGCAGGTCCAGGCGGGCGCTGAGCGGCGTACCCGGCAGGACTCGGCAAAAGGCAAGAGCAGTCCCGAAACGGTCCCGGCGGAACTCCATCCCGTGACGCCGGCCAGCAACGGTCATTCAAACTAAGCTTAGCCGGGGGCGGCGGGCGGCACATAGGCCGAGTTTGGGTGCAGCCCGCGCCCCCTATCGGTGATGGTACATGGTGGAGAGTGTACAACAACAACAGCACCCGGCGGGGCCCCTTGCCCGCTGCGTGGCCCGCGTCTCACCCGGCGGCAAGTACTGGGGCTTTCGCGTCCTGAGCCGGCTGGCGAGCGTGGTCCCGATCCGGATCTCGTATAAAGTGGCCGTGCTCATCGGCGACTTTATTTACTACACCTGGCACGAGCACAGCGCCAATGCGGTGGGCAATATGCGCCGCGTGCTGGGGCCGCGAGCTGGCGAACGCGCCGCGCGGCGCGCGGCGCGCGCCAGCTTCCGCAACTATGCCAAGACCCTGGCCGATTTCATCCGCTTCCCCCATATGGCCGACGGCGAGGTGGAAGCACGGGTGCGGGAACATTACGGCGCCGATCGCCTGGACGAGTTGCGGGCCAAAGGCAAGGGCGTCATCGCGGTCAGCGGGCACCTGGGCAACTGGGATTTCGCGGGCGCCTATCTGGGCCGGCGCGGGCTGCCGCTCTACGCGATCGCCGACCGCTTCGAGCCGCCCAAGCTCGATAAGCTGGTCATCGAGACGCGGCTGCGCAACGGCATCCACGTGATCACGATGGAAGCCAGCGCCATGCGCACCATCTTCGAGGCCCTGCGGCGCAACGAGGTCGTCATGCTGCTGATCGACCGGCCCATGCCGGGCGAGGGCGTGCCGGTGCAATTCTTCGGCGAAACCGCCTGGCTGCCCAGCGGCCCCGCGGCGATCGCGCTCAAGACCGGGGCGCCGCTGGTCATCGGCTATTGTGTGCGCATGCGCGGCGACGTGTGCTTCCAGGGCGGCATCGAGGCGCCGATTGAGTACAAGCACCTGATCACCGGGAACAAGCAGGCCGATATCCAGGCCATCACGCAGGCCATCGCGTGCGC
>CBJNAR010000530.1:0-3855 GCA_966434075.1 uncultured bacterium | reverse complement strand
TTAGGTTGGCCCGCCCACCCCGTCGCTCTCCCCCTTCCCGCGGCGGGAAGGGGGCAGGGGGGTTAGGTTGGCCCGCCCACCTCGTCGCTCTCCCCCTTCCCGCGGCGGGAAGGGGGCCGGGGGGTTAGGTTGGTCCCCCGACGCGCACCCGAACGTAGCACCTGTCCGGCCCGCCGTTGATCGCGCGGGGCGGCGGCGCTATAATGGCTCTATTGGTTCACCAGTTACGTCGCCCGGATCGCGCCGGGCGGCAATGGCGGCGCGCCTGCCTCGCGCCCGCGGCCAGGAGAAGGAGTACACCATGAGCAATCCCTGCCCCCACCTCACCCCCGAACACGTCCACGCTGTCCAGCCCAGCGCGTTGGGCTGCGAAGATTGTCTCAAGACCGGCGATCCCTGGGTCCATCTGCGTATCTGCACCGAGTGCGGCCATGTCGGCTGCTGCGACAACTCCCCGAACAAGCACGCCACCCGGCATTATCACACCAGCCAACATCCCGTCATCCAGTCGTTCGAGCCGGAGGAGGAGTGGGGCTGGTGCTATCCCGACCAGCTCTACTTCGACTCGCTCGGCCCCGCCCCCAACCAGTCCGGCCACCATTACGGCTAGCAACCGGCGCGGCGAAGAAGCCAGGTAAATCCAGGGGGGCGCTGCGGCGGGTATGGAAACCCGCCGCAGCCGTACCTTGGGGGCCGGAGCGCCGGGTGGAGCGGGAGGCGCCCACGCGCGGCGCGGGGATCGGGGCAGTGGGCGCCCGGCGGCGCGGGCCACCGGGCGCGAAGGGGGGCACACCCGGCGTCGCCGGGCCGGCTGATTAGTGGGATCCGGCGCGGGTGGAGCAGCGGTGCTCCACCCGCCCTGTTTGTTGCTGACTACCCCGCCGCGTCCGTGCGGGGACTAGCGTATCGGACAGTTCACCTGGTTGAGTGGCGCCAGCAGGTTATGCAGCGTGTTGAAGGCGTTATTCTGATTCTGGCTATGGACCGCCTGATCCCACAACGAGAAGATCTGCGTCGGGGTGTACGGGTAGGTCAGGCCGAAGGAGCTGTTGAGATAGGCGGCCACCACGTCACGGGCAGCCTTCTGCGCAGGATTACTGCCGCCTCCGGAGCTTACCAGATCCAGCATCGTCTTGCCGTTCAACGACGACACCGGGGTGAAGAACGAATTGAACAGCGTCGTCGTGCGGTACGGGTTGGTTCCGGCACCGCCATGCGCTGTCCAGTCGGGGTCGTTTGTCTGATTCCACAACGTCACGCCCAGGCCGCCTTGCCAGAAGCCCGGCGTACACCCCTGGCCCGCTGGCGTGGGAGTGGGCGAAGGGGTAAACGTTGGCGTATTGGTCGGCGTGTTCGTCGGCGTATCGGTCGGCGTGTTCGTCGGGGTGTTAGTTGGCGTGTTGGTCGGCGTATCCGTCGGCGTCGGCGTATCGGTCGGCGTATCCGTCGGCGTGTTGGTCGGCGTGTTGGTCGGCGTGTTGGTCGGCGTGTTGGTCGGCGTATTGGTCGGCGTATCCGTCGGCGTCGGGGTGTCCGTCGGCGTGTTGGTCGGCGTATCGGTCGGCGTCGGCGTATCGGTTGGCGTATTGGTAGGTGTATTCGTCGGCGTATCGGTCGGCGTATTGGTCGGGGTGTCGGTTGGCGTATTGGTCGGCGTATTCGTCGGCGTATCCGTCGGCGTAGCTGTTGGCGTATCCGTCGGCGTGTTCGTCGGCGTGTTGGTCGCCGTGCTCGTCGCCGTGGGCGTTTCCGTGGCGATGGCGCCGCTCTGGATCTGGTTATCCCGGTTGCCGACCGAGGTTCCGTCCAGCAGGTCCCACTTGAAGTGGTACGGTCCGCCGCTGATGTTGCCGGCGCCCAGGCCGGGGCCCCAGCCGCGCGGCCCGCTCGACGCCGCCGCGTGCCCGCCCAGGAGCAGCATGACCCGGCCGGGGGGCGAACCAACGTTGAATGTCACCGTCACCGTCGCATAATCATCGGAGCAGTTCCCACCGGGGCAGGTGGGACTATCATGCACGGGGACCGAGACGCCGGTGATCGTGGCGCCGTACATTGTCGCCACCCGGCTGGCGCCGGCGGGGATCATGTGGACACTGGTAACCGCGCTTCCCGCAGCGGGTGGCACCACCTGCGGGTCATCCGGGATGGCGAAGGTGCTCGCCGTCCCGCCGGGGCAGGGGGAGATCCCCTGGCAGCGGTCTGCCGTGACCTGCGTGTAATTCCACGTTGCCAGTGAATCGTAGGCGTGGATATTGCCCTTGCGCGCCTGGTAGCGGAAGGTGATCGTGTGGCTGCCGGCGGTGGTGATGTCGAGCACCCACCGCTGCGGGATCACATTATCCTCCGCGTAGTGCGAGTTGTTGGGGTTGAGGATGCCGTTGATCCAGCCCCCAGGACAATCCGTGGCGGTGCTGGGGAAGGCGTTATTGGAACATTGGGAAAAATCGACGATACTGGTGGCGAGGGCATTACGCACGGCAGGTCCGAACGCCACCCAGCCAATGATTAAGCCGAAGGTCAGGGCGGCGACGGCCATAACACGTAGGGCACGCCGTGACCCCCCTGCAGGGTTTGCTTTCATGAGTGTGACCTCCGTCGATCTCTGGTAACGGGGCATTACTCTGGATTGGCAGAATGTCGGATTTGCGCGACGATGTCCGGTGCAATCGCGCAACCCGGCCCGGTCGGCAGGCCACCTACTTCCTGGCCTGCCCCAGGGGCACCTCCCTTCCCGCCAGAAAGGACCCAGCGACCATAGCTTTGCCGATGCTCCTTAACGAGCTAGCAACGACTCGCGCCCCGTGGTGCTCATGATCCTGTTGAGCCGTGTAGAGTGGAATGCGGTGGGCACCCTGCGCCGGCGTCCGCAGACGGCGCCACCGTATCTATTTTTGCTTTGCCCTGGTGGGGTGCGGGTGGCTACGAAATAAGGTGGTACAGCAAAAGGAAGCGTACAGCGGGCGCAAATGCGCCGGGGGTACGGCTCCTTGGTGGTGAAAAGGCGGTGACCACGTAGCTAGGAAAGAAGTCCTGTGACCAGGTAGGACCATTGTACTATAGGTAAGTGTGTAATGTCAATAGCCTCTGAGCCTGTGGACAGTAATAGTACCGATTAGCTCGTAATGTTCATTACTTACTAACTCGGTAAGGTTCCTCCGAGACCGCGCGAGAATGAGAGTTATGATCACTCATAGCAGATCGGACAATTATCACGATCTTTCGAGGAAGTCCCCGGCCGGTGCGAGGAACAAGACCAACGTGCATAGCCTTCGCGTCCTTCGTTCCTTTCCTGCAAGTCGGAAGGACGGGTCGCCCTGAGGGCTTGTCATTCTGAGCGCAGCGAAGAATCTCGTCGCGTTGGGGGCCAGGCGGGTGGCACCGCGAAGGAACGAAGGTAACGCAGACGATTAATAGAAAAGACCTTCGTTGCCTTCGTGTCTTCGCGGTGAATGAAGGGCCGGCTGCCACGGCGGCGCGGGTTTGCGCCTTGACAGGGCGCGATCCAGCGGCTAAGATAGCGCCACCGCGGCTGCTACTGCCGCGCGCCGGAGCACCTCGATGGCCCCGCTGCCCGCGCCGTCGTCTGCCCATGCAGCCCGGCGGTGCAACACCACACGGCGCGCGCCACCGGGTCTCCGCGCCCCGGTAGCCTCGCTATACATGCCGGCAGGAAGGACACGCCACATGACCAATCCGCACCGCCCGGCGGGGCCGGCCCTCACGCGGCGGCAGTTTCTCGCGGGCGCCGCCGGGCTGGGTCTGGCCTGGGCCGCAGGCCGCGCCGGCCTCGACCGGTTCGCCGCCGCCGCGCCGGGTGCCTCCAGCGCGGCACCGCGGCCCGGCCTGGCGCCGGGC
>CBJNAR010000529.1:0-3864 GCA_966434075.1 uncultured bacterium | reverse complement strand
CCCGGCTGGGAGGAGAGCCGGGTGCAGCCGCCGCGCCCCTCGCCCAAGGTCTTCCCCCGCCGCGACGGCGCCATGTACGCGGAAAGCTGGCAGGCGGCCATCGCCAGCGACCCCGACTGGATCACGATAACCAGCTTCAACGAGTGGTTCGAGGGCACACAGATCGAGCCGAGCGCCGGCTACGGCAACCGCTATCTCGACCTGACACGCCAGTACGCGACGCAGTGGAAGGGCACCCCGCCGCCGCAACCCGCGCCCGGCCCGGCCCCCTGCACGGCGGGCCAGTTCTTCCCGCAAACCGGCCACAGCATTTGCAGCCAGGTGCAGGGCTACTGGCAGCAGTACGGCGGCGTGATGCAGTTCGGCTACCCGATCACCGACCCGCTGGTCGAGGTCAGCCCCACCGACGGCAAGCCCTACACCGTGCAATACTTCGAGCGGGCGCGCTTCGAGCTGCATCCGGAGAACCGGGGCACGCCCTACGAGGTGCTGCTGGGTCTGGTGGGCCGGCAATTCCACCCGGTCGATCCCCCGGTGCCGCTGCGTCCCGGCACCGGCCACTATTTCGAGCAAACCGGCCACAACGTCAGCACGGGCTTCTACCAGTACTGGCAGCAGCACGGCGGCCTCTTCGTCAACGGCTACCCCATCAGCGAGGAGTTCGCCGAGCGCAGCAGCGACGGCAAGATGTACACGGTGCAGTATTTCGAGCGGGCCCGCTTCGAGTGGCACCCGGAGAACCCCGCGCCCTACAACGTGCTGCTCGGCTTCCTGGGCCACCAGGCCTGGAGCCTGCGGGGCCGGTAAGCATCCGGCGCGTTGCGCCGGCGCCGACCCGCCGTTTCCTGGCGTGCTGCTACGTCACGCCGGCCCATGGGGCCGGCGTGACCACATGCCTGGAGAAAATACCCGCCTTTCCCTCGCCCGCCCCGTTCTGATCCCTGCCGCTGTAACCGATTTGTAACCGGGTTGTACCCGGCCCCCTGTACACTGGTCCCGCAACACCCACCGGCGCCGTTCGCGGCATCATACCCTACCCTGGAGCCGTCCATGAACCCGGAGGCCAAGTCGGTCACGTTTGTCTTGCGCTTTGTCTACGAGGAGCCGCCCGGCGACGGCGAACGCCGGGCGGGGCCCTGGTACAGCGTCGTCCGCCATGTGCAGTCGAACACCGAGCGCCATTTCACCCGGTGGGACGATGTCGTGGCCTTTATCGAAGATTATGTAAACCTGGATCGCGAGTCGCGCCATGAGTGAACCGAGCATCGGCATCGCCGCCGTCGGCACGTATATCCCCCGCACCTATATCACCGCCGCCGAGATCGCCGCCGAAACCGGCATCCCGGAGCACGTCATCGCGAGCAAGTTCGGGTTGGCGCGCAAGCCGGTGCCCGGACCCGACGACCATACCAACGCCATGGCGCTGTGGGCCGCGCAAGATGCGCTGGCCGGGAGCGAGATCGCGCCCGACGAGATCGACGTGGTGCTCTGCACGACCGAGGAGTGGAAAGAGTACCCGCTCTGGACGGCGGGCATTAAGCTGGCCTACGACCTTGGCGCGCGCCGGGCCTGGGCCATCGACGTGCAGATGCGCTGCGGCACCACCATCGGCGCGCTCAAGCTGGCCCGCAGCCTCATGCTGGCCGAGCCCGATGTCAAGACCGTGCTCATCGCCGGAGGCTATCGCAACGGCGACCTGGTCGACTACCGCAATCCCCGCTCGCGCTTCATGATCAACCTGAGCGCGGGCGGCGGCGCGTTGCTGCTGCGCAAGGGCTATCCGCGCAATCGCCTGCTGGGCACCTCGGTCATCGTGGACGGTTCGTTCTCGCTCGACGTGATTGTCCCGGCGGGCGGCACCATGGAACCGCTGACAGCGGAAGCGATTGCCGCGGGCCGCAACCGGCTCGACGTGCCCGATCCGGAGGGCATGAAGCAGCGCCTCGACGCTCTGTCGATGCAGAACTTCCTGCGCGTGATCGACGAAGCCCTGGCGCAGAGCGGTCACACCCGCGCCGATATCGACTACCTCAACGTGTTGCATATGAAGCGCTCGGCGCACGATTTCGTGCTGCGTGAACTGGGGCTGCGCGAGGACCAGTCGTTCTACCTGTCCGACTTCGGCCACATCGGGCAGCAGGATCAGGCGCTATCGATCAAAAAAGGACTGGAAACCGGCCGGTTGCACGACGGCGACCTGATGGTCATGGTCGCCGCGGGCATCGGCTACGCATGGGGAGCAGGAGTGGTGCAATGGGGATCGAACTAACCGGCAAAGTGGCGGTGATCACCGGCGGGGCCAACGGCATCGGGCGCGAAACCGCGCTCACCTTTGTGCGGGCCGGGGCCGCCGTGGCGATCTGGGACATGGCCGAGGCCACCGGGCACGCCGTCGCCGAGCAGATCCGCGAGGCCGGCGGCCAGGCCCTCTTCCGCAAGGTCAACGTCGTCGATGCGACCGAGGTGGCAGCCGCCGTGAGCGAAGTGGTCCAGGAGTATGGCCGCATCGACATCCTGATCAACAACGCGGGCATCACCCGTGACGCGCAACTGGTCAAAATACAACACCAGCACGTGGTCGGCAAGATGAGCGAGGCCGATTTTGACGCGGTGATCGCCGTGAACCTCAAGGGCGTGTTCAACTGCACCCAGGCCGTCGTCCCGGTGATGATCACGCAGGGCAGCGGGCGCATCATCAGCGCGTCGTCGGTGGTCGGACTCTACGGCAACTTTGGGCAGACCAACTACGTGGCTTCCAAGGCCGGGGTGATCGGCATGACCCGCGTCTGGGCGCGCGAACTGGGTAAGCGCGGCATCAGCGTGAACGCCGTCGCGCCCGGCTTCATCGCCACCGAGATGACGGCAGGGATGCCCGACTCCGTGCTGGCGGGTATGGTAGCCCACACCCCGCTGGGGCGCATGGGCGAACCCGCCGACGTGGCCGCGGCCTACCTGTTCCTGGCCTCCGACGAGGCCGCTTTCATCAACGGCGCCGTGCTCAACGTGGACGGCGGCCTGGTCATCGGCACCTGAGAGGCCCTGCCATGTACATCGGCGATTGGTTAGCCCGGCGCGACATGCTCAGCCCGCACAAAGTGGCCCTCATCGATACGCTGCACGACAACCGGCCGATCACCTACCGCGAGTGGAACGCGGCGGCCAACCAGACGGCGAACTTGTTGCGCGACCTCGGCATCGGCAAGGGCGACCGTGTCGCCGTGCTGGCGATGAACTGCGTCGAGTACCTGGACATCTGGTTCGCCTCCGGCAAGCTCGGCGCGATCTTGCAGACGCTCAACTGGCGGCTCACGCCCCACGAGCTAGGCGGCCTGCTGGCCGACGGCACGCCGAAGGTGCTGGTCTACGGGCCCGAATTCGTCGCCCAGATCCAGGCCGTGCGCGCGGGCGCCGCATCGGTGCGCCACTGGATCGCCCTCGACCCGGCAGGCCGCGCCGCGCCCGACGACCTGGTCTTCACGGCACGCGAGGACTACCCCGCTACGCCACCGCCGGAAGTCGAATTGACCTGGGACGACCCCTGGGTGATCTGCTACACCGGCGGCACCACGGGCCTGCCCAAGGGCGCCGTGCTGACCCACGGCAACATCGCCTGGAACTCGATCAACACGGTCATGAGCTGGGGCCTGGCGCTCGACGACGTAGGCGTGCTGAATTCGCCGCTGTTCCATACCGGCGGGCTGAACGTGTTCACCGCGCCGCTGGTCCACATCGGCGGCACGTCCATCGTCTGCCGGCAGTTCGACGTGGACCAGGTCTACGACTTGCTCGCCAACGCAGGCGTGACGATCTACTTCGGCGTGCCGACGATGTTCATCGCGCTGCAGGAGCACCCGCGCTGGGCCG
>CBJNAR010000528.1:0-3872 GCA_966434075.1 uncultured bacterium | reverse complement strand
TGCTGCGCCCAGCGATCGATGTCCGCCCAGGCGATCTGCGGCGTGGGCCGGCGCAGGTCGGAGAGCACCAGATTGAGGCAGTCGGGGAACTGGCGTTCGCTCTCGCCCAGCGCGTACCAGCGCAGCTTCTGAATCAGCAAATCAGCGGGGGTGTAGACGGTGGCGTGCCGGCCTTCCAGCACCTCCATGTCCACCCGCCGCCCGAGCGCGGCCTGCTGCGCCGGATCATTGCGCCGCAATGGGAATAGGTCCACTTTCAGCCCGGTCTGCATGTCGATGAACGAGTACATGCCGAGGCTCGGACTGTTGCGCCCGGCGAACGCCGCGCGCATCGCGCCCGGATCGATGAAAAAGCGATCCGCCGGGAAGTAGCGGCAAAACTCCTCTACCCGGTCCGTGGGTAAATCCACGACGAAATCCAGGTCGTGGGTCAGGCGGGGCTGGGCCCAAACGGCCAGGGCCACGCCGCCGCCGATCATGTAGGGCACGCCCGTGGCTTCCAGCGCCGCGACGACTTGGCCCAGCTGATCGGCCTCATCTGCACCCTGTAGTGCAACGGCGTCCGTCCCGGACGTGACCGGCCAATTCCCCGCCGGTGGAGGAAACGCAACACAACGAAGCATAGTAACTAATGGGATCTTTGTGCTATGATAACAACGTAGACAACGTAGTCACGGGCGACCTCCCTCTGGGCGTCGGGTCCGGTCGCGCCTGCGGCCGGCTACGGGCGCCGGGCCGGCGGGACCGGCCGTTCCAAAGCCGGATCGCGGCGAGGCGTTCCGTTATGCAAGGTGAGACCTCTCTGCAGGGCATGAGTACCGCGCCTACCGAGATCCCCGGCGCCGGGCCCGCGCGGCCCGCCGGGCGCTGGCCGATGCCGCCCACGCCGTTTATCGGCCGGGCGCGCCAGGTGGCCGAGGTGTGTGCCCTGCTGCGGCGGGCGCCGGTTCGCCTGCTGACCCTGACCGGCCCCGGCGGCATCGGCAAGACCCGGCTGGCCCTATCCGTCGGGGCGACGCTGCGGGGCGAGTTTGCCGGCGGCGTCTACTATGTGTCCCTGGCCGCCCTGGCCGATGCCCAACTGGTGCTGCCCATGGTGGCCCAGGTCCTCGGCCTGCACGAGGCGAGCGCACCAGCCGACCAACCCCCGTTGCTGGAACGCCTGCAAGATCGGCTCGCCGCGGAGCACCTCCTCCTGGTGCTGGACAACTTAGAGCAAGTGGCCGCGGCCGCCCCGGACCTGGCCGCGCTGCTCGGCGCCTGCCCGCGGCTCAAGGTGCTGGTGACGAGCCGCGAGGTGCTGCGGCTCGCGGCGGAGCAGAGTTACCCGGTGCCCCCGCTGGCGCTCCCGGACCTCCAGCCCCTGCCGCCTCTGGATGTGCTCGCCCGGATCGAGGCCGTGCAGTTGTTTGTGGCCCGCGCCCAGGCGGCACAACCGGCGTTTGCGCTCACAATGGCCAACGGCATGGCCGTGGCGACGATCTGCCGGCACCTGGATGGGCTGCCCCTCGCGATTGAACTGGCGGCAGCGCGCAGTCGCCTGCTGCCGCCGGCGGAGCTGCTGGCCCGGCTGGCCCGGCGCTTGCCCTGGCTCACGGACGGGCCGCGCGACGCTCCGGCCCGGCACCAGACCCTGCGCGCCGCCGTCGCCTGGAGCTACGACCTGCTCGGCCCCGACGAACAAGCCCTGTTCCGGCAACTGGCCGTCTTCGTCGGGGGGTGTACGCTGGCGGCGGTGAGCGCCGTGTGCCGGCTTGCGCCGGATCCGGCCGGCGGGGACGAGCGCGTGCTGCGCGCACTGGCCGGGCTCGTGGATAAGAGCCTGCTGCGCCAGGAGCCGGGCGCCCCCGACCAGGGGCGCCTGCGCATGTTGGAGACCATCCGGGAATACGCGGGTGAGCAGTTGGCCGCAACCGGCGAGATCGCCGCGACCCAGGAAGCGCACGCCCACTACTATCTCGCCCTGGCCGAAGCGGCCGCGGAGACCATGATCGGGCCCGATCAGCCGGTCTGGCTGGATCGCCTGGAACAGGAGCATGACAACCTGCGCGCCGCCCTGACCTGGGCGCTGGAGACGGCCCACCCGATGCTGGGCGCGCGGTTGGCCGCGGCGCTGTGGGACTTCTGGCTCATGCGCGGCTACAGCAGCGAGGGCCGGCGCTGGCTCGATGCCATCCTGGCGACCGGGTGTTGGTTGCCCCCGGCGTTGCGGGCGCGGGCGCTGAACGCCGCCGGCCGGTTAGCCCTGCGCGAGGGCGACTATGCCGCCGCCGAGCGGATGCTGCAGGAGAGCCAGGCGCTGCGCCGTGCGCACGGCGATACCCGCGGTGTGATGGAGGTGCTCGACAACCTGGGCCTGGTGGCGATCTATCAGGACGACCTGGGCCGGGCGCGGAGCTATCTGGAGCAGAGCCTGGCCGGCTGGCGCGCGCTCGGCGACACGGCCGGGATGCTGACCGCGCTCAACCGGCTGGGCCTGGTGCTGCGCTACCAGCAGGACTTTGAGGGGGCGGCCGGGCTCTATGAAGAGTGTGTGGCCCTGGCTCGGCGCGTGCACGCTACCTATTACGTCGCGGCGGCGCTGCATAACCTGGGCCAGATGGAGCACCACCGGGGCCACGACCTGCGCGCCGCGGCCCTGCTGGCCGAAAGCCTCGCGCTGGTGCGCCGGCTAGGGGACCGGCCGAGTACCACCGTGTTGCTGGCCGATATAGCAGGGGTGTGGGCCACACAGGGCCGGCCGGAACACGCGGCCCGGCTGTTTGGCGCCGCCGAGGTCTTGCGCGACAATATGCACGTCACCATGTACACGGCCCAACGCCTCGCGTATGAGCGCGACGTGGCGCGGGGGGCCGCGCAACTCGATCCCACCGCCTGGGATCGCGCCTGGGCGCAGGGGCGGACCCTGACCCTCGATGAGGCCTGCGCGTTCGTGGTGGACGCGCAGCCCGCGGCGCCGGCGGGGCCGGCCGATACCTGCGACCTGACGGCGCGCGAGCGCGAGGTGCTGCGCCTGCTCACGGCGGGCCTGACCTACGCGCAGATCGCGGACCACCTGGTCCTCAGCATCCACACTGTCCACGCCCATTTGCGCGCCATCTACGCCAAACTGGGCGTGACCTCGCGCAGCCAGGCCGCCCGCGTCGCCACAGAACACGGTCTCACCTGACGGCTGCCGTCAACGCGCGACCCCGCCGTTGACTATGCCGGCTCAGAAATAGCCAATTCTGGCGATGCCGCAGCCCTTTCGAGCTGCTATCATAATCCGAGTCTCATTGGTCGACAGGGGCGCGTTGAGCCCCAACCGAAAGGAGTAGCCACAATGTTAACATCGCCGCGCGTGGACGCCCCCACTCCTGTTGGGCCCGCGCCGCTGGACGCCGCCTTTGCCGCCTTCCAGCAGGCCTACCCGGCCTATGCGGCCACCGGGAAACTAGACGAATTGCGCACCACCGAATATGCGCGCCTGGACCGGCTCGGCCACGTCTATCTCGATTATACCGGAGGCGGCCTCTACGCCGAGTCCCAACTGCGCGACCATCAGGCGCTGCTCAGCGAGGGGATCTTCGGCAATCCGCACTCCAAGAACCTGACCTCGATGGCGATGACCCGTCGGGTCGAACAGGCCCGTGAGTACGTCCTGCACTACTTCAACGCCTCGCCCGACGAGTACATGGTCATCTTCACTCTCAATGCGACCGGGGCGCTCAAACTCGTCGGCGAATCGTATCCCTTCGGGCCAGGGGCGACCTATCTGCTGACCTTCGACAATCACAACTCGGTCAACGGCATCCGGGAATATGCTCGCGCCCGCGGCGCCGGTGTGACCTATATTCCGGTCGTGCTGCCCGATCTGCGCGCCGATGAGGCCG
>CBJNAR010000527.1:0-3873 GCA_966434075.1 uncultured bacterium | reverse complement strand
GCTCCAACAGTTCGTTCGGCGTGAACTTACGCCCGTGCTGGTAGAGGTTGCTGCGCAGCCACTCGTGCAGCGGCCCGAACTCGCCCGCGGCGATCTGGGCGTCCAGGTCGGGCAGCGCCTCGCGGGCCTTGGCGAAGAGTTGCGCGCCGATGATGTTGCCCAGCGTGTAGCCGGAGAAGCCGCCCAGCCCGCCGCTCGACCAGTGGATGTCTTGCAGCACGCCCTCGGCGTCGTTGGGCGGGGTGATGCCCAGGTAGTCCTGCATCCGCGCGTTCCAGGCGTCCTGCACCTCGTTCACGTGCAGCTTGTCTTCCAGCAGCGCCAGTTCCAGCTCGAAGCGCAGCAAAATGTGCAGGTTGTACGTCACCTCGTCGGCCTCGACGCGGATGGTCGACGGCGTGACCTTGTTCACGGCGCGGTAGAAGCGCTCCATGTCCACGTCGCGCAACTGGTCGGGGAAGGCGGCTTGCAGCTTGGGGAAGTAGCCCTGCCAGAAGGCGCGACTGCGGCCCACCAGGTTCTCCCACAGCCGCGACTGCGACTCGTGGACGCCCGGCGAGGCGCCCCGGCAGAGGGGGCTGCGGTCGAGCGCGGGATTGACGCCCTGCTCGTACATGCCGTGGCCGCTCTCGTGCATCGTGCCGAACAGGGCCATCGGCAGGAAGTCGCGGCTCACGCGGGTGGTGATGCGCACATCGTCGGGCGAGAAGCTGGTGCAGAAGGGGTGCGTGGTCAGGTCCTCGCGGCCCCGACCCAGGTCGTAGCCGTACTGCTCGACCACCTTCAAGCCGAAGGCGAGTTGCTGCTGCTCGTCGTATTCGCGGTGCAGGAAGCTGGTATCGACCACGTCGCCCTGCTGGGCGATGGCGCGCACCAGCGGCACGATGGCCGCCTTGAGCTCGTCGAACAGCCTGCGCAACTGCGCCGCGGTCATGCCCGGCTCGCTGCGGTCGATCAGCGCGTCGTAGGGGTGCTCGTCGTAGCCCAGGGTGTCGGCCACGCGCTTGTTCAGGTCGATGTTGGTTTGCAGGAAGGGCGCGAAGATCGAGAACTCGGACTTCTTGCGCGCCTCGATCCAGGCCGGGCGCGCCAGGGCGCCGGCCCGCGAGATCTCGGCCACCAGTTCGGGCGGCAGCTTGCGCGCCTTGTCGTAGTCGCGCTTGGTCACGCGGACCAGGCTGGCGTCGTCGGACGCCGGGTCGTCCCCGGCGGTCGTCTCGGCCAGCGTGTCCAGCAGCGCCCCCACCTCGTCGGAGGTGAAGCGCACATGGGAGATGCGGCGCAGGGTCGCCAGTTGCTCGGCGCGCGCCCGCACCCCGCCCGGCGGCATATAGGTTTCCTGGTCCCAGCCCAGCACGGCGGCGGCCCGGTTCAGGTCGCTCACTTCGGCCAGGATCTCGCGCAGTTGGCGCAGCGGTTCTTGCATGGATTCGGTCTCCTTCCGCGGGGGCGGGTCGTGGACCCCGCCCCGCCGGCATCAGATTGGTCCCGCCATTGTAGCACGCTTTGCGCCGGGCAGACAACTCCGGCCCCGCGCGATTTATGCTCACCGCGCAGGCGCGAAGGACGCGAAGAATGCGAGGGGCGCACCGCGAAGGCGCGAAGAGCGCGAAGAATACGACTAATGGAAATAACGGCTACGGACGCGCCAATTCCGGCGCACCGGGGAGACGCAAAGACCACGAAGAACTTCACTGATCTAAAGAATCTTCGCGTCCTTCGCGCCTTCGCGGTGAAACAGCATCGCTGCCTGGGCGCTTACTTGAGGAACGGGTTCAGGACCATGTAGGCGATGAAGCCCAGGACGGCCGTGACCGGGATGGTCAGGATCCAGGCGCGGACCATGTTGCGCACCACGTCCCAGCGCACCGCGTTCATGCGCCGCGCCGCGCCCACGCCCAGGATGGTCGAGCTAATGACATGCGTGGTGCTCAGCGGGAAGCCGAGCCGTGAGGCCGTCTCGATGACGGCGGCGGCGGAGGTCTCGGCGGCGAAGCCGTGGATCGGCTCCAGGTGCGCCAGCCGCTGGCCCATGGTGTGGATGATGCGCCGCCCGCCCGCCGCCGTGCCCGCGGCCATCGTCAGTGCGCTCAAGATGATCACCCAGGTGGGCACCTCGAACGTGTGCAACACGTTGGCGCTGACCAGGCCCAGGGTGATGATGCCCATCGTCTTCTGCGCGTCGTTGCCGCCGTGACTGAAGGCCATGAACGCCGCCGACACCACCTGCGCGTGGCGGAACCACGCCCCCACGCGGTGGGGCGACATGTTGGCGAAAATGGCGTAGAGCAGCTTCATCAGCAGCAGGGCGATGATGAACCCGGCCACCGGCGACGCCACCAGCGGGATGATGACCTTAGTGAACAGCACCGCCCACTGGACCGATCCCGCGCCCAGCGCGCCGATACCCGCGCCCATCAGGCTGCCGATGAGCGCGTGGCTCGAACTGCTGGGGATGCCGAAGTACCAGGTCAGCAAGTTCCAGATGATCGCCCCGACCAGCGCGGCGGATACGGCGACCATCGGCACGTCGCCCTGGACGATGCCGCTGCCGATCGTCTTGGCGACTTCGGTGCCGGTGATGGCGCCGATGAAGTTGAGCGTGGCGGCCATGGCGATCGCCGCGGTGGGTGACAGCACGCGGGTGGAAATGACGGTGGCGACGGCGTTGGCGGTATCGTGAAAGCCGTTGATGAAATCGAAGATGACGGCCAGCAGCAGCAGGGTAATTAACAGCGGGGTAAAAACAACATCAGGCATTCTTGATTACCAGGCCGCGCAGCACGTCGGCAATATCCTCGCTCTTGTCGGTCACTTCTTCCATCATCTCGTAGATGCGGCTCCAGGTCAGCACTTCCAGCGGCGGGTGCGGGCTGTGGAACAGTTCGATCAGCCCCTGGCGCAACAGTTCGTCGGCCTGGTTCTCCAGCCGGTTGATCTCGATGATACCCTCGTTCAGGTGGCCCATGCTGCGGCGCTGGCGCAGGTCGGGGATATAGCGCGCCACCTCTTCGGTGCAGGCCAGGATGCTCTTGGCGAGCGCCTGGGCCGTGGTCGTCGGCTGCTGGACGTTGTAGACGTACATGGCGTCGGCGCAGGCATGGATCGTGTCCATCACGTCGTCGAGCGCGCGCGTGAGGGCGATGATGTCTTCGCGGTCCATCGGCGGCATGAACACTTTGTTCAGTTGCTCGTAGATGCTGTGGCTGATGTCGTCGTTGCGGTGCTCCAGGTCGTGGATGCGTTCGACCATCTGGCCGGGCGCGTTAAAGTTGCGGCACAACTCGTCCAAAAGCCGGGCGGCGGCCACGTTATTGTTCGCCGCTTCCTCGAACCAGGTGAAAAAGTCGCCGTGCTTCTTCGTGTTGTTGAGTACGTTCTGCACCGTCTCTCTCCTTGTGCATGCGGACCTGCCGGGCGCCCCCGGCGCACTCCGCCTCGCGCCGGCCCATCTCCCCGGCCCGATTCAGCAAGTTGCGTTCCAAACGAGCCGTCAGCCGTCAGCTATCAGCCGTCAGCTATCAGCCGTCAGCCGTCAGCTATTAGCCGTCAGCCGTCAGCCGTCAGCTATTAGCCGTCAGCTATTAGCCATCAGCCGTCAGCCGTCAGCTATTAGCCGTCAGCTATTAGCCATCAGCTATGTGCTACGCACCGCTGCGCGATCTGCCGTCAGCTATTTACAGTGTGGCGTATAGCTGGGCAAGCAGCGATTGGTAATCGCCGTTACTGCGTACGTATCCTTTTCAGTGCCCATCCCTAATCTCCTGATAGCTGACGGCTGACGGCTGACGGCTGACGGCTCACGCCAGGCTTTCGTACAACCCCAGCATCTGGTTCGCGGCGGCGCTCCAGGGGTAGAGGGCGGCGCGCTGG
>CBJNAR010000526.1:0-3875 GCA_966434075.1 uncultured bacterium | reverse complement strand
CGGACGAGGCCGCGCGGCGGGCCGCCGGAGAGGAGCCGGCGGGCGTGCCGGAGGTGGAACCGGCGGGCGTGCCGGAGGCGGAACCGGCAGATGCGCCGGGCGTGGTGCCCGCCGGCCGGTAGGTCGTTTTGCCGGAGGTCGCCCCGTCGCCGCCTGTGGTCTTGGCCGCGTTGCCGGGCAGGGCCGCGCCACATTGGCGGCACCTGGTGGCGCCGTCGTCGTTACTGGTTTTGCACGCAGGGCAGATCTGCGCCATGGTAAATCGGCTTCCTTTCTGCGGGTCGGGCGATGTCGGGCATCGCCCCCCGTGCATTTCTACCACAGGCGCGCCGGAGCGTCAAGTTATGGTATAATACGGCAGTTTAGCCCGGCACAAGTGCGGCCAGCCTTGCAGCGTGGAGAGGAACCCAGGCGCATATGTCATTGCTCGATCCCGTTGTGGAGCCTGCCTCCGTGGCGCAGCCGCCCGCAGCGCCCGATCCCGTCCCCCGCCTCCCGCGCATCTGGCCCATCGGCATCTTCCTGGTCACGTTGATCGTCTACGCGATCTTCACCAACCAGGTGCTCATCTATACCAACCCCCCGACCGGTGACCAGCCGTTCTACCTGCACACGGCGATCAGCATCGTGCAGGACCACGATATCAACGAGGCCAACAACTACGCAGACCAGGACGAGCGGCTGTATTACCCGCGCACTGTGTGGGAGGACGGCTATTATCCGGCGGGCTTCAAGGGCATCCCGGCGCCCTACCCGCTGCCGCCGCACAACGGCCACACCACCAACCGGCCCGCCACCGAGCAATACTCCAAGCACGGCCTGGGCCTGAGCGTGCTGATTGTGCCGGGCTGGGCGCTGGGAGTGAATCTCGATCCGGCGAGCCTGGGCCTGGCGGAACTGGAGCAGCCCACTGCCGGGTGGCCGGTGGTCGTCTACCAGCTCAACATCCTGGGCGCGCTGCTGGCGGCGCAGGTGTTTTTGCTGGCCTACGAGGCCACGCGGCGGCGGGGCATTGCCCTGGTGGTCTGGCTGGCGCTGGCCTTCAGCAATCCGCTGATGACCTACAGCTACCTGATCTTCCCCGAACTCCCGGCGGGACTGTGCGCGATTTACGCCTTCCGCCGTCTGCGGCTCGGCTGGGCCACGAACGGGCGGCTGCAATTGCTGCTGATCGGGCTGGCGCTCGGCTTCATGCCCTGGTTGCACGCGCGCTTCCTGCCGATCACTGGCGCGCTGGCGCTGTACGCGATCTGGGCGTGGCGGCGCGCCCGGCAGGACAGCCCCGCGGGCAGAGGCACATGGCCGCGCCTGGTCATGGCGCTGGCGCCCATCGGCATTTCGCTGCTGCTGCTGATGAACTTCTATTACTGGCTCTACGGCACCGTCCTGCCGAATACCGGCGATCACGCGGGCTTCATCAACCCGCTCACCGATCCGCTGGGCCTGCCGGTCTCGATGGTCGGGCTGCTGATCGACCAGCAGTGGGGGCTGCTCATCGCAGCGCCGGTTTATCTGCTGGCCTTCGTCGGCATGGCCGCCCTCTGGATGACGCCCGGCCAGCGCGCCACGGCGGGTTGGCTGCTGTTCGCGCTGATCCCGTACTACCTGGTGGTGGCCGAGTACCGGCAATGGTGGGGCGAGTGGTGCCCTCCCGCGCGCTACCTGGCGACCATCGCGCCCCTGCTGGCGCTGCCGCTGGCCCAGGGGCTGCTGGCCGTGCAGCGCAGCCGCCTCTATAGCATCCTCTTCGGCTTCCTCGCCGCCCTCGGCTGGGCCTACATGGCCGGGCTGCTCGCCCACCCGCGCTCGTTCTGGAACCACCCGTCGGGCCAGAGCGATCTCTTCCTCTGGGTCAGCAAGGAGTTCCACCTCAACCTGGTGCCGGTCTTTCCCGCCATCGTGCCCTGGTCGTGGGACCATACGGCGCCCATCAAGTGGGGCCTGGTCATCGGCTGGGGCGCCATCGCGGTGGTGATCTTCCTGGCCGGGTTGCTGCTCTTGCAGAATAGCCGTCAGTCGTCAGCCGTCAGCCGTCAGGGATGAGATACGCATCTCCGCGCAGCCAATACGAATGTCACGGGCCAGGTAGGCGAGAGTGCGCTGATCGGGTCGTGGCCCAAGATTCGCTATGGATGCGCTACAGGCTGCTAACACCTGACGGCTGACGGCTGATGGCTGACGGCTGACGGCTGACGGCTCGTCACGCTTGACAGGCGCTGGAATCAGGCTTTATAATACCAGCCCGTAGTCCGGCAATGGGGCCGGGCGCAAATGAGTCCGGGATCTAGCGGAGGAAACGTTCCATGGCACAAACCCGCCTCATCATTGTGGATGACGACTCGATTATTCGCATGGACCTGCGCGATCTGCTGACCGCGATGGGCTACACCGTGGCAGGCGAGGCCGCCGACGCCGAGACGGCGATCACGCTGGCGCGCGACATCCGCCCCGACCTGGTGATTATGGACATTCGCATGCCGGGCGACCGCGACGGGATCGACGCGGCGGCCACCCTCACCGCCGAGCACATTGCGCCGGTGCTGCTGCTCACCGCTTTCAGCGACCCCGAACTGGTGCGCCGGGCCAATGAAGCCAGCGTGGTGGGCTATTTGCTGAAGCCGTTCAGCGAGGGCGGATTGCGCCCGGCCATCGAGGTCACCCTGGCCCGCTTCCACGAGTTCCAGGAGATGGCCCGCGAAACCCACGACCTGCGCGAGCAGTTGGAAACGCGCAAGCTGGTCGAGCGGGCCAAGGGCGTGCTGATGGCCCAGTACAACCTGAACGAAGCCGAAGCCTTCCGGCGCATCCAGAAGGCCAGCATGGATACCCGCCGGCCGATGAAAGCCATCGCCGAAGCCATTTTGCTCACCAGCCAGGTGAGCGCCTAAGCACGACGCGTCGCGTCTGGGCCGGGTGGGCAGCCGTCACGCTGCTCGCCCTGGGCCTGCGATGGGCCCTGCTCGACGTGGCGGGCATCTGGCGCGATGAAGTCCCCTCACTGACGACGGCCCGCTGGCCGCTCGCCGACATTTTCACGGCCCGCTTCGGCGACATCCGCAACCAACCGCCCCTCCACTATCTGCTGATCGACGCAAGCTGGCGCCTGCTGGGTCCGCCGGCTGGCCCGCTGTCCGTAGAGGCGGCGGCGCGCCTGCCCTTTGCCCTGATCGGCGCCGCGACATGCCTGCTGGTGGCTGTGCTCGGGCGCCGCCTGTTCGGCACGGCGGCGGGGTTGGTGGCCGGCGCGCTGCTCGCGGTCTCCTTCGGCCACCTGGCGCAGTCGGTGGAGGCGCGGCCCTACGCGCTGATCGCCGGATGCCTGTTCGCGGCGTTCGCGGCGCTCGACCGCGCTCTGGACGGCGGTTCCGGCGCCGGGCGCTGGTGGGCGGGGGCCGTGGTCGCGGCACTGCTGGGGGTGGCGAGCAGCTATCTGACGGTGTACGCGCTGCTGCCGGGACTGGCGCTGGTCGCGGCCTGGCGGCTCTGGCCGGCCCTGCGCGCGGCGTGGCGCGGTCCCGGCGCCCGCATTGCCCGCCGGCAACTCATGCTTCCGTTCGCGGCGGGGGTGGCGCTGGCGGTGGGCACGCTGCCCGCCCTGCCCGAGATGCTCAGCTTTAGCTGGACCGGCAAAGCCCGGCCCGACAATCCGCTCGACGCCGCCGTCAAGCTGCTGCTCTATAACGGGCTGACCTTCGGCCCGGCGCCGGGCGCGCTCTGGGCCGCGGGCCTCGCGCTGGCGGCGCTCGGCGGCGCGGTCTGGGCGTGGCGCGGCGGGCCGGCGCGGCGGCGCGGCGTGATCGAGATAGCGATCCTCCTGGGCTGGGGCCTGACCGCGCTTTCCCTGTCGGGATCGGGCGAACTGGTGGCGCCGCGCT
>CBJNAR010000525.1:0-3896 GCA_966434075.1 uncultured bacterium | reverse complement strand
GGAGATCATGAACAGCCAGACGAAATCGTCGATGCCGTCGCCGCGGTAGTGCCCGCCCCAGCGCAGATCGTGCAACGTGGTGGCCGGGTCGAAGCCCATGGCCGTCCAGACGCGATTGGTGACCAGCGAGTCCAGCGCGGCGCCCTCGTCCACCTCGTTGAAGTGGGGCACAGGTTGGCCGGGGAACAATTCGGCCCCGGTCGTGGCGTCATACACCGGCGGGCGCTCGACGTTGTTGAGCAGACCTTCCACCAGGTCCGAGGCGGGCACCATGTCCTTGAGGCCCTGCTGGTACTGGATGCCGATGGCCGCGCAGCCAAATTGATGCGCCATACGCACGGCGGCGATGTACATCTTCATTTGCTCGTGGATCTGCGCGTCGGTCAGGTCGGTGGCTTCGTCGGAGCCGGTGTCGAAGCGCATGCCGCGCGCATCCAGCCAGGCGCGCACCTTGTCGGCCTCCGCGTCGCTGACCTGGCGCATGGCGGCGACCAGCGCGGCCTGGCTGAGCCGCTCCTTGTACACCCCGGTCGGGTTGAGCAGTTCGTCGTCGATGATGGCGTTGTACATGCCCATGCAGCCTTCATCGAACACGCCGATAATCGCCTTCTCATGCTTAAGCTGGCGGCCCAGCGCCTCGCCCAGCGCCCGTTCCGCCTGCGGCAGCGCTGCGGGGTCGAGGTCGCGCACGTGGCTGGTGTCGTGTGTCACCTTGCCCTCGCGCAGCCACTGGCGCAGGCCCCGGCGGAAGAACTCGTCGGTGAAATCCTCGCTCCAGAGCGTCGAGTACGGCACGCCCATCTTGGTCAGCGAGCCGTTCAGGTTGAGCAGGCCGACCAGGCCCGGCCACTGGGCGCTCCAGTTGCCCACGGTGAGGATCGGCCCGCGGTGATCACGCAGCCCGGCGAGCACGTGGTAGCTGTACTGCCACACCGCCTCGGCCACGATCAGCGGCGCGTCGGGGTGAATGTTCTCGAAGACATCCATGCCCATACGCTGGTTCCAGATAAAGCCGTGCTCCAGTTCGGGGTCGTAGGGGTGGCCGCGGCGCACAGTCACGCCCTCGGCGGCCAGCGCGGCGGTCAGTTGCGCCTCCATCGCCGCCTGCGCGGGCCAGCACATCTTGTTGGCGGAATCGCGCAAGTCGCCGCTGGCGACCAGCACCACTTCGTTCGGCCCCACCGGGGCCGGCATCTCGACGGTGGGAAGCTTGTAGCTGTCCATCTTCATGGCTCCCTTTCTTCGGTGAATCTAAATGTGTGCCAGCCGCACGCTCAGGGTATCGCCGGGGCCGAGCGGGATGGGCGGATCGAACCGTAGCAGGGCCGCGCCGTCTTCCTGCGCCAGGCGCGGCGCCAGTTCGATGCCGTTCAGGTTGGCGCTGCCCGCCGGCACCAGCATAGCAGGTTTCAAACGGATCTGCTGCAACTCCAGGCGGCCCCCCTCCACCACGAGCTCAGCGTGGAGGGCGCCGGCGTCCTGGCGCTGGGCGAAACGGCCCCAGGCCGTGCCCGCGCTGAAGAAGCAGCGGAAATCGCCGGCGGCGACCGCGGGCGCGAAGGCTAGCGCCCCGGCGGCCACATCGCAGTGGAAGCCGCTCAGGGCCAGCAGCAGCGCCCAACTCGACATGCTGCGCGCGTAGTGGTGGCCGCACTCCACCTCGTCCCAGGGGTTGCGGCGCACGCCGTCGTGCCGGGCGCGCACCGCCCGCACGATTTCCAGCCCTTCGTCCAGGTAGCCCTCGTAGATCAGTTGGGCGGCGACCTGGTACTCGATGCCGGTCCAGACCTCGTCGGAGTAGACGAACGGGAAGCGCGGGCGCCCGCCACGCGGCCAGGTGCAGAGCAGCAGCCCCGCCTCGTCGTTCAGCACATAGGTCCGCTGGCAGTTTACGTGGTCGCGGAAGTCGCGCTTGAAGTTGTGGGCGAACACCGCGCCGGTGGCCGAGCGCACATGGTCCGGCGGCAGCAGGTCGCCCAGGTCGAGCATGCGCGCATAGAGCTGGCCGAGCAACTGGTCGGACAGGCAGCCCGCGCCGTGCTGGTACTTGTAGGCGTCCACGTCGGCAAGATGCTGCGCGAAGTACTCGCCGTTCCAGAGCAGTTCGTCGGCGCGGCGGCTCCCCGCGGCGAAAGCCTCCGCAGCGCGCCGCGCCAGGTCGGGTTCGCCCAGCACCCCGGCCAGCTTCTCGACGGCGCGCAGGGCGGCCAGATAGTAGATCTGGCAGAGCGGGTTGGGGCCGTAGAACTCGATATCGTAGGTGTTGTGCTGGCGCCCGTCGAGCACCTGGTCGCGGTCGGTGTCCCAGTGCGTGCCCGCGAAGGCAATGGCGCGCTTGATGCCGGGCCAGACGCTTTCCAGCCAGGCCCGGTCGCCGCTCAGCAACCACTCGCGGTAGGCGCGCAGGATCGACCCCATCTGGCCGTCGGCGGCGGCCTCCGGGTCCTGGTCGCCCCAGCCCCAGACGAAGCGCGAGCCGAAGGTCTTGTGCGAGCGGAACGACATATACCCGCTCGGCTCGGTCTCGACGGCGAACTCGATGCGGCGCATCTCGCGCTCCAGGTCGGGGAACAGGTAGGCCAGGGTCTGCGCGTAGCTCCAGACGTGGGTGCAACTGCCCTCGCAGCAGCCCGCCGTGTCGAAGCAGCCCTCGAAGCCAAAGAAGCGCCCGTCCTCCAGCCAGAAGCAGGTGGGGCTGCGCAGCGGGACGATGTTGGCCGAGAGCGCGTCGAGCACCGCGGCGGGCAACGTGCTGTCGAACAGCGCGGCGTGGAAGCGGCGGGTGGTCGCCTCCAGGTCCGGCAGGTGGTCGGCCAGATAGCGGGCCGCGCCCCAGGAGCCGCCGAACTGGCGGGCATAATGGTTGCGGACCAGCGGGGCGGCGGGGTTGTTGTCCCAGCTATTAGTCCGGTTCGGGAAGTACCACGCCAGCAGGAAGCGATAGGCTTTGCGCTCGCCCGGCGCCAGCGTGTCGACCAGCCCCAGCGTGCCGGTGTCGGTCTTGCCCATCGGCGAGGGATCGTCGTAGCCCAGGTCGGTCAGCAGGCCGTCGGCGGCGAAATCGTCCCAGAACTCCTGCAAGAAGTCGTACCACGCCCCGCGCAGCCAGGCCCGCTTGATCGTCACCTGCGGGTGGGTCGTCGCCAGGGTCAGGTCGCCGTAGGCCAGCGTGTCGGGCGCATATTGCTCCGAGCGCAGCAGCAGACCGCGCAGATCGCCGTCCTCGCGCGCCTCGTTGACGTTCAGGCCGGTGCCTCCCGCGGCGATGTTGCCGAAGGCGTCGAAGCCGATGCCGCCCACCGGGTTGATCAGCGACCCGGCGAGGGTGATCGCCACCGGCTCGGCGGTGGGGTTGGTCAGCGTGTAGGTCAGCACGGCGCAGGGCAGCCCCGACGCGGCGGCGTCCAGCGGCACGAACGGCGTGAAGGCTTCGAGTTCCACCCGCACCGGCAGCGCGGGATCGTCGAAAGTGATCCAGGCGAACGGGTACTCGCCGCGGAAGGTCGCCCCCGCTAGGCGGGGCAGCCCGGCGGCAGTCCAGGGATGGTAGCCGTGCGACAGGCTGTGCGGCGGCGGCAGCGGCCCTTCGAGCATGCGCACCACGGCGGGCGCGGCCCCGGCCTGGGCGCGGATGGCGAAGAAGGTGTTGGGCAACCGGGTGCCTTTGCCGGGATGGTTGAAGATCTCCCAATCCCGCAGGTCGCCGCGCGCGCCCAGCGACACGTTCCCGGTGCCGATCCCGCCCAGCGGAAAGGCGACCGCGGCATCGGCGGCGGTGAACGTGCGCGTCCCGTTCGTCGCTTGCATACGGCTGGTTCTCCCCTCCTTTTACATTTGGCGTGGCCGGGCGGGCCGGGTGTCTGTTGCGGCGCGCCCGCCTCACATCTCCCCTGCCC
>CBJNAR010000524.1:0-3907 GCA_966434075.1 uncultured bacterium | reverse complement strand
CGCCCCTGCGCGAGGGTAATGGAATCGCCCCAGTCTCCGGTCAGAATGCCGCCGCCCTGGATGTGGACGCCGGCGATGGTCACGTCCACGTCGTTCTTCTCCGGCGAGAAGAGCCAGTTGAAGTAGCGGGTGTACCAGGGATATTCATGCCCTTGCAGGTCGGTGATGCCCATCATGTGCCCTAGCCGGTTGATATCCGTTTTGGAAATACGCGCAGTCGGCGCGCGCAGCCCGGTCAGTGGGCCGCCCGGAATCAACGTCAGCAGGAAATAGATGATGGCGGTCGATACGACCAGGACGAGGAAGCCCTGGAACAGTCGCCGGATCAAAAACGCGGTCATCGTATTCTCCTCGAACCGACTAAGAGGTATGAAACGCCGTTACGCCAAGCTAACTGTGGTTATCACCAGGCGGGAACTTAACCGCCAGTGTACCAAAGCCGGCCCGTCATGTCAAGCGTGATCACAAGATAGTACCGCCCGCGCCGGGGCGCGGTTCAAATAGTGATCAGCAATGGCACGATACGGTGTAATAGGGTATAGTGGGACGATCGAAATGCCGTCTTAACGAGAAAGTGATCCTGTTTATGTCCCAAGTCCCCCGTCGTTCGTCACGCCGCCCCCCGGTGCCGCCGGTGCTGCTGGTGCTGCTGGGCGTGGCCGTGCTCGCCCTGCTGGCCGTGCCGCTGCTGGCCCGTTCGCCCGTGTCGCCGGCCCCCGGTCCGACCGCCACAGCCCAGGCGAACACACCGCCCACGGCCGTCGCCGCCCCCTCGGAAACCGCTCCGCCGCCGCCTGACACCGCGAGCCCGGCCTCGCCTGCGCCGCCGGCCACGGCGGGCGGGATCGATACTCCCACCGCTCCGCCCGCGGTTTCACCCGCGGCGCCTTCGGCCTCGGCGGCCTCGTTCTCGCCGCAGAGCACCCTGGCGGCCCTGGCGAGCGCGCAGGTGCCCCGGCGCGACCTCTACCTGTTGACGCAGCAACTGAAGGCCCGGACGACGGAGCCGCTGCCGCGCACCACGGGCAGCGGGCCGCGCAATCTCCAGGTGGGCGCGACCGAGGTGTTCAACGTCGGCAACAACCAGGACGGCTCCTACTACACGGTCACGGCGACGTTGCGCGACATCACGCCCCACGGGTACTGGTGGGTGTCCAGCGACTCGGATATCGACCTCGACGCCCTGCGCAAGTCGGCCCAGCACTTCGAGACGAAGATCTACCCTACCAACGTCGCGGCCTTCGGCGCACCGCCCGACCCCGGCGTGGACGGCGACTCGCACATCAATATCCTCAACACGGCGTTGATCGGGGCGGCGGGCTACTTCTCCGCCGCCGACATGTACACGCGGGCGGTGAACCCGTACAGCAACGAGCGCAAGATGATCTATGCCGGGGTGGCGCCGGGCACCACCAGCTTTGAAGGGCTGCTGGCGCACGAATTCCAGCATATGATCCACTGGAAGGTACATCCCAACCAGAATATCTGGATCAACGAGGGCATGGCCGAGCTGGCGATGAAGATCAACGGCTACGATACGGGCGGCCCCGAGAGCCTGTTTATGAGCAACCCCGACGTGCAACTCAACAACTGGTCCAGCCCGCCCAACACGGCGCTCCCGCATTACGGCGCGGCCTACCTGTTCATGAACTATCTCTACGACCACTACGGCCCGCAGATCATCCACGCCATCATGGCCGCGCCCGGCGCCGACATCGACGCCATCGACGAGGCGTTCGCCGCGCTAGGCAAGCCGGAGCGCTTCGACACCGTGTTCACCAACTGGGCGCTGGCGAACTGGCTTGACAAGACCACGACCGACCCGCGCTACCAGTACCCTCACCTGCAAGTCGAGGTCGAGGCGCGGGCCACGCTCGCCGGCGCCGAAGCCAACTACAACGGCAGCGTGGACCAGCAGGCGGCGGATTATGTGGTCCTCGACGGCGCCGCGGGGGGGATCACGACCGTGACTTTCCAGGGCGAGCAGACGGTGCCGCTGATCCCGGCCCGGCCCCACTCGGGCCAGGGCCTGTGGTGGAGCAACCGCGACGACGTGTCGGCGGCCAGCCTGACGCACAGCTTCGACCTGCGCGCCGTGTCGCGGGCGACGCTGTCTTACTGGACGTGGTACGCCATCGAGGACGGCTATGACTATGCCTACGCTGAGATTTCAGCCGACGGCGGGCAGACCTGGACGACCCTGCGGGGCGCCGGCACCACCAGCGACAACCCCAACGGCAACAATCTGGGCCAGGGCTACACCGGCAACAGCGGCGGCGGCGAGACGCCCGCCTGGATCCAGGAGCAGATCGACCTGACGCCCTACGCCGGGAAGGAGGTGCAGGTGCGCTTCCAGTACATCACCGACGACGGCCTCAACCTGCAAGGCTTCGCGGTGGACGACATCCGCATCCCGGAGATCGGTTTCCAGGACGACGCCGAGACGCCGGGCGGGAACGGCTGGGCGGCGGAGGGCTTTGTCCAGGTCGATCCGGTGCTGCCGCAGCGCTTCGCCGTCGCGCTGATCCGCTACGGCGCGGATGGCGCGCCCAGCGTGGAGATGGTGCCGCTGGACGGCCAGAATCGGGGGCAGGTGGCGCTGAAGGGCGCGCAGCGGGCCGTGCTGATGGTGGCGCCGCTGGCTCCCGCGACCACCCAGCCGGGGCGGTATCAACTCACGGTGACGAAGCCCTGATGGACGGCGGGCCGGTTTCAAACCGGCCCCTACAACGCACCCTCACCATGCGCTCAGGGGGATAGGCCGGGGGCGTGCCCATCTTACAGGGCGCGCCCCCGGCTTGTTTGCTTACTTGGCCTCGGTGACGGTCAGGTGGCCGCTGTCGCTGCGGCCCCACACGTCGGGCAGATAGGTCAGGCGGGCGCTGGCGGGCAGGACCGAGTAGTCGCCGGGCGTGGTGGCCCGCGCCAGGTAACGATACTCGTAGACCCCCGCCGGCAGATACGACGCGAAGAGCAGCGTGCGGTCGTCGCGCATCTCGACGTTGTCGAAGAACGACGCGGTTTCCGCCTGCCGGGGTTCGCCGTCTTTGGCGTTGCCGGTCGCCACCGGGCGGGTGTCGAGCCGCTCGGTGAGGCCGGTGGTGCGCAGGGTGCCGTTGACGGCCTCCAGCCCGGCGGGCAGCGGGTCTTCCGCCGTCAGGTAGTAGGCGTCGGTGGGCGCGATGACCGTCAGCCGGACCTCCACCAGGTCGCCCGCGGCCACGCTGCTCACCGGGGCGGCGGGATCGCTCCCCTGGCCGTCGCCGGACCCCGGCCGCACGTATTCCCGCAGGATGCTCAGGCCCTCGTTGCGCGCGGTGACTTGCGCCCCCGCCCGCGTGTAGCGCAGGTTCAGGTTGTAGTACAGTCGCCCGCTATTGTCGGGCCGGGTGATGGTGACCGGGTTGTCCTGGTTGATCAGCAGGTCGCTGATCGCCTTGCGCAGTTCGATCTGGCCGTCCGGCCCGGCGGGTGCGCTCCACGGCTGACCGTTGATGGTAACGCTCCAGGGGCCGCTCCCGGCGAGTTCGCCGGAGGCGGTCATGTAGGCGGCCAGCGTGCTGAGCACCGCCGCCGTCTCCTGGGTGCTGAGCCAGTGGCCGGCGCGCCGGTTCTCCATCAGCCAGCGCACGCCCTTGGGCACCAGCGGGTCGTCTTTGTCGCGGATCAGCAGCGCTTGCAGCACCAGGGCGGTCGTGCGCGCATCGGTGTCCATGTCGAGATAGGCCGACGGCGTGCGCGTTGCGCTTTCCTCCCAGTGCGCGGTGGTGGTCGTCTGCTTGGCCGCGCCGGCCAGGTTGGTGAGCAGGCGGTCGGCGTCGTCGGGCGCGCCGAGCCGCTGGAAGGCCAGGGCCAGGTAGGCGCGGCCATAGAGGGCCAGGCTGTTCTCGCGCACGGCCAGGGCGCG
>CBJNAR010000523.1:0-3917 GCA_966434075.1 uncultured bacterium | reverse complement strand
CTCGACGGCGAGCGACAACCAGCCGAGCGTGGAGATCCACGTGCTGCAGGGCGAGCGCCCGATGGCCTCCGAGAACAAGAGCCTGGGCCGCTTCATCCTCGACGGGATTCCGCCCGCGCCGCGCGGCGTGCCGCAGATCGAAGTGACCTTCGACATCGACGCGAACGGTATCCTGAACGTGACCGCGCGCGACAAGGCGAGCGGCAAGGAGCAGAAGATCACCATCACGGCTTCCTCCGGCCTGAGCAAGGACGAAGTGGACCGCATGGTGAAGGAAGCCGAGGCCCACGCCGAGGAAGACAAGCGCCGCCGCGAACTGATCGAGGCGCGCAACCAGGCCGACTCGCTGATCTACTCGACCGAGAAGACGCTGCAGGAATACGGCGATAAGATCTCGGCCGACGTGAAGAGCGACGTGGAGCAGAAGCTGGCCGCGCTGCGCGAGGCCCGCGAAGCCGACGACCCGGCCCGCATCACCTCGGCGGTGCAGGATCTGGCCCATGCCGCCCAGAAGATCGGCGAGGCCATGTACGGCCAGCCGGGCGGTGACGGCACGGGCGCCGAAGCGGGCGCCGGAGCCGGCGCTGGAGCCGGCGGCTACAACCCGCCGAGCGATGAAGGCACCGTCGAAGGCGAGTTCCGCGAGGTCTAAGCCCCGTTTCCGCGAACACCGCAGCCGCCGGGGATGCACTCTGCATCCCCGGCGGCCCTTTCTTTGCCCAGCACCGATTAAAGTTTTTGCCCGAAAACTTTAATCGGCGGCTCCGTCATTAAAGTTTGCTTTCATCCGTGCTGGGCGCTCGCGTTATGCTATAATGCGAGCAACCCTAGCCGAAAGAAACACGATGAACCTCGAACGCTTCCAACAGAGTCCCGCAGGTCATATTGTGCAAGCTGTCCACCGGGGTACGCCGTATGTGGCGTTCGTGCCCAACCCGCTGCCGCCGCGCCTGGAGTTAGATCCCGCGCTCTGGCGTAGCCTCTCGGATGCCGATCGGGCGCTTGGCGAATTGGCCGGGTTAGGCCGGACCCTGCCCAATCCCCAGTTGCTCATCAACCCTTTTATGCGCCGTGAGGCAGTATTGTCCTCGCGTATCGAAGGCACCCAGGCCGGGATCGCCGACCTGTATGCCTACGAAGCAAGCCAGCTTGCGCTGCCGGGGTTCGACGAAAGCACGCCTGCCTCGGATGTGCAAGAGGTGCTCAATTACGTCCACGCCTTGGAGTACGCCCTGGAGGAGGTTAGTCGCCTACCCGTCAGCCTCCGCCTGCTGCGCAATATGCACGCGCGCTTGATGGAAGGGGTTCGCGGGGCACATGCCACGGCAGGCGCGTTCCGGCGTATCCCCAATTTGATCGGGCACCCCGGCGCCACGTTGCAGAATGCGCGTTACGTGCCGCCGCCGGTCCCCCAGATGCTGGACGCGCTGGATGCGCTGGAGAAATATCTGCACGCGCAAAGCGAGGATGATTATCCGCCGCTCGTCCGGCTGGCGCTGATCCACTACCAGTTTGAAGCGATCCACCCGTTTGAAGACGGCAATGGCCGGTCAGGCCGCCTGCTCATCTCCTTGCTGCTGGTGAACTGGGGCCTGCTGCCCGCGCCGCTGCTGTACCTCAGCGCCTTTTTCGAGCGCTACCGGGCGACGTATTACGACTTGCTATTTGCCGTCAGCGAGCGAGGCACCTGGCGCGAGTGGGTCTTGTTCTTCTTGCAGGGCGTCTCCGACCAGGCGGCGGACGCCATTGCCCGCGCCAAGCGCTTGCAAGATCTACGCGAGGGCTGGCGGGCGCAATTGCTGCAAGGGCGGACCGGCGCGACCGCTTTGCACCTGCTGGATACGCTGTTTGTCGCCCCAGTTATCACGACCCGTGGCGCGCAGGATCTCTTAGGTGTAACCTACCCGGCGGCGAAGGCCAATATCCAGAAGCTTGTGCAGGCGGGCATTCTCGTGCCCGGCCCGCGCGCATCCAACGGGCAAACGTATGTCGCCGAAGCTATCTTGCAGATCCTTCGAGATGAGCCGTAGCAGCCGCCGATTAAAGTTTTTGCCCGAAAACTTTAATGAGTCGCCCCGCCATTAAAGTTTGCTTTAATGCACCGCGGGCTATGTGCCCCCGTCCCGCCCGATCGCGCGCTTTAGATCGGCTTCAGCATCGAATAGTTGGTGACGCGGTAGCCCTGGCGGGCGTAGAGGCGCTGGGCCACGGCGTTGTCGCTGAACACGTTGAGGCCGATGTGCCGGATGCCCAGCGGGCGCATCTCGGCTTCGAGCAAGTCGAGCGTCTGGGCGCCGTAGCCTTTGCCCCGCTGGTCGGCGTTGATGCCGATGAAATAGATGAAGGCCATGTGCTCGGCGTCCTCGATGCCGACCCAGAGGTGGCCGACCACCGCGCCGGTCTCGCCCGTGACCACCCATAACCGCTGCCCCGCGGTGTGAACCCCGTCTTTCAGGAACCGGGCGTATTGATCGGCGGCAATGGCGCGTTCCTGCTCGATGGGCGTGCCGAAATTGCGGGCACGCTCCTGGGCGTAGTCCTCCATGTTAGGACCTTTGAACTGCTCGAACTCTTCCTCGGTCATGGGACGCAATGTAAGCATTGTAGCGAACTCCTTTTTCTGATATTGATGTCCGGTCCATTCTACGGCGGATGCGGGCGGGCGGCAAGCACCCGGCGCCCGCTTTCCGCAAGCCAGCGAGTTTGCTACAATAGGCTCATAACCAGACGTTGACGCTTTCCTGGCCGCGGCTTGAGCCTGGTACGTATCTGAAACCGGAGGACGCTCATTATGCTCACTCGCTACATCCAGGCCGCCATGCACCGGGCTGCCTATGAAATACTGCCCGACGACCACACTTTCTATGGCGAAATCCCCGGTTTCGCCGGGGTGTATGCCAACGCCCCTACGCTGGAAGCCTGTCGCGACGAATTGGCGGAGGTGTTGGAAGAGTGGATTCTGTTCCGGGTTGCCAGGAATCTGCCCGTGCCCACGGTATAGATGGGTGAGTATAGGGAGCATCCGATGGTAAACACATTCACGGCCGTCTTTGAGCAACACGGTGACTGGTGGATGGGGTATGTTGAAGAGGTGCCGGGCGCCAATACCCAGGGAGCCACGCTCGAAGAAGCGCGCGAGAATTTGAAAGACGCCGTGCAACTCGCGATGGCAGCACACCGGGAACTGGCTCAGCGCGAAACGGAGGGTAAGACGGTCATTCGCGAAGAATTGCGCGTGGGAGTTTAGCTGTTCCCCGCTCTGATTCTGCTGGGCGGCAGGCCGGTTTGAAACCGGCCCCTACAACGCAAAATCGGCCTAGCGGACTAGCCGACCCGCGACCCACAGAAACTGGCGTAAAATTTGCCAAGACTCCCACATCCCCGCGCCGTGAGTGGAACCCATAACCTCTGCCCCCTCCTGTGCTATAATACCGGCAACGGACGGGTACGCTAAGACGCCCTGCCTCTCGCCCCGCCGCGTAGCCGTCGCAACCGCTTGCTGAAGCACCGATCCACACCTGAGATACCGGGACCGCGTGACCTGTTTCCCCCATCAGTGAGGAGATCCACCCGTGTTGCATGGTGTTTCGTTCCGCCTGTTGCATAATCCGCCCATCGATGCGATCCAGGCGCTGTTTACCCGCTTGCGCCAGGACGGGTGCGACGCCGTGTCGATCATCCCGCATCACTACGTCTCGCTGGTGCCGGGGACGGCCAACCTGGGGCCGCCGCCCCAGGAGTTCGGCATCCCCTGGTTCATTTACCCCGATGTGGGGCAGGACCCGGCACACCCCTTCCACAACACGCCGGAGCCCGAACTGGTGCTGGAAACCTGCCAACTGGCCGCAAAACTCGGCTTCCGCGTCATGCTCAAGCCGCACGTCGACTCCTATCAGGCCGGGTGGGGGGGCAATATC
>CBJNAR010000522.1:0-3919 GCA_966434075.1 uncultured bacterium | reverse complement strand
GTGGCCGGGGTGCCGTTGCCCTGGTCCATGTTGCGGCAGCCGATCCACTTGGCGCCGGGGGCCACGCCGATCTGGTTCGCGCCGCCGTCGTCGCCGATCACGGTGCCGGTGGTGTGGGTGCCGTGGCCGTCGTCGTCGCAGGGGAACGCCGAATTGGCGCCGCAGATGCCGCCGCCGCTGTGGACGGAGTCATGCCAGTTGTAGTTGTGGTCGGCGGTGGTGCCGTTCCAGCCGCGATAATGCCCCTTGAGGGCCGCGTGATCCCAGAGCATGCCGGTGTCCTGGTTGGCGATGACGATGCCCTGGCCGGTATAGCCCATCGCCCAGACCGCCGGCGCGTTCACATTCGCCACGCCCCATTCGACCGCGCCCGGCACCACCGGAGCCGTGCTCTCGCCCTGCGGCGCACGCACCGGGTCGGTAATGGCGGCGAAGGGCGCGTTCGACTCGATGGCGCGCACATCGTCCCGCGCGGCGAGCGCGTCGATCAGGGTGCGGTCGCCCGTCGTCATAAGGACGTTCGCCACCCAGAACGACTGGTAGGTGCGGCCCTGGGCGCGCAGGAAGGCCTGGAGCGGTCCCTGCGTGCGCGCCGCCGTGTCGCGCAGGGTGTTGTAGACAAACCAGCCGCGGGCATCCTGGTCGCGCATGTTGTACGCGCTGCTCAGGTCGGCCTGCTCGGCCAGCAGAATCACGATCGGGGCGCTGGCGCCGTTCGCGGTGGCACGCAATACCTCGGGGGCAATCGTGACCGGCCCGCGCGCCGCGGGCGCCACCTGGCCGGCGGCCAGGCCCGGCGCGATCATGCCGGTGAGATCGAGCACCGACAGCGCCAGCAAGGCCGTCAGCGCCCACGCGGCGAATGCCCGCCGCCGGAGTCGTATGGGTCCCTTCATTACGGTTTGTGTTACTCCTTCCCTGTGATAGAACCGCTAGATCGCCGCACAATGGGGGTTGCGAGCTGTCCCGAAGGCGCCGCGGCAGGCAAACAAAGGGGGCGGGACATAGGCGCATATTATATGAAATGGCCTGCGTCTGTCAAATGTCGAGATCGGCGGGCCGGTCCCCGGTCGGGTTTGTCGGAAATCGAGACAAAATCACCATCTTGACAGGCGTATATAAAGGGTATATCATGGTAGCCAAATCATGCTGCCACACCTTACCACCGGCGTGGCGGCAACGGGTTCGCATGTAGCCAGGGCCGGCACCCCAGGCAGCCGCCGGTTTGCCTGCCGGGCGCGTATCCAGCGGATACGCGGTTCGGGGCCGGACGCGGTCCTGCTTCGTTATCACCGCCTTAGTCCATCGAACCTTAAAAACTGCATAGGAGGAGTAACAGATGCCAGATCTCATCTGGTGGGGTATCACCGTGTTACTGCTGGTGGTGGAAGCCATCGGGATAGCGGGCTACCTCACCCGAAAGACGGCGGTCGCGACGCAGCAACAGATCGCTCTCGTCGAGAAAGACGCGGCCGACCGCATCCGCCAGGCACAAGAGGAGACCCAACGCGCCCAGGAAGACGCCAAAACCCGGCAAAAAGAGATGGTGCTGCAAGCGCAGGAAGAGCGACTACGCATGCGCACCGAGATCGAAGCCGAGTTCCGCGACCAGCGAGTCCAACTCCAGACCGTGGAGCAGCGGCTCCAGCGCAAGGAAGAAACCCTCGACCGCAAGATCGAGGTGCTGGATAGCCGGGAGCGCAAGATCCAGGCGCGGGAGAAAGAAAGCGAGCAAGTCAAAGCGCAGCTCGAAAACGCCCAGCAAGAACAGCAACGCACCCTGGAACGCATCGCCGGGATGTCCGCCGACGAGGCGGCGGCCCGCCTGATGCAACAGGTCGAGCAAGAAGTCGCACAAGATGTCGCTCGCCGCGCCCGGGAACTGGAGCTTCAACTCAAGGAAGAAGCCGACATCCGGGCGCGCAAGATCATCTCCATCGCCATCGCCCGCGCAGCGTCGGACTACGTGCCCGAAATCACCGTCACGACGGTCCCGCTGCCGAACGAAGAAATGAAAGGCCGCATCATCGGCCGGGAGGGGCGCAACATCCGCGCCATCGAACGGGCCACCGGGGTCGATCTGATCATCGATGAAACACCGGAATCCATCACGTTGTCGGCCTTCGACCCGGTCCGCCGGGAAGTCGCCCGGCGCACCCTGCAAAAACTGATCGCCGACGGGCGCATCCACCCCGCGCGCGTCGAAGAAGTGGTCGCCAAAGTCCAGCAGGAGATGGATGTCCATATCCGCGAGGAAGGCGAACGGGCGGCCTACGAGGCCAATGTCCAGGGCCTGCACCCGGATCTGATCAAGCTGCTGGGCCGGCTCTCCTTCCGGACCAGCTACGGCCAGAACCAGTTGCACCACGCCATCGAGTCGTCGCGCATCGCCGCGGCGATTGCCGCGGAAATCGGGGCGGATATCAACGTCGCCAAAACGGCTACGCTGCTCCACGATATCGGCAAGGCCGTAGACCACGAGGTCGAAGGACCGCACGCCTTAATCGGGGCCGATATCGCCCGGCGGCTGGGCCGTTCGCAGAAAATCGTCCACGCCATCGCCGCCCATCATTCCGAGGAGGAGCCGCAAACAGTCGAAGCCTGGATCGTCCAGGCCGCCGATGCGCTCTCCGGGGGCCGGCCCGGCGCCCGCCGCGACAGTGTCGAGCACTACACCAAGCGGCTCGAAGCGCTGGAAGGAGTCGCCAATTCGTTCGAGGGAGTCGAGCGCTCGTATGCGATCCAGGCCGGACGCGAAGTCCGCATCCTGGTCAAACCCGATCGGATCGACGATCTCGGTGCGATGCGGCTGGCCCGCGACATTGTGAAGAAGATCGAGGAAACTCTTGAATATCCCGGCCAAATCAAAGTGACCGTGATCCGTGAGACACGGGCCGTTGACTTTGCCAAGTAACCGGCTACTCTCCGCCGTCGCCCCTGCGGTCGGGGCGCGGTGGCGGAGGGGGGTTCAGGGGTCCGCCGTAGGAGGCCGGCACGCCCCATCACTACACCAGGGCACCCGCCATCGACCAGTGAACTGCGCGTTAACCTCTTCTTCGTTTCCCCGCCCCCACCGGCTGCCGCCGCGTGGGTTGTATCCACCACCGGCGGGCCGGCACTGACCGGCTGTGCAAAGGAGCAGTGTAAATCTATGGGCCGTATCTACGATGACCTCAACCTCAAAGACATCAAGATCGAACCCGGTGTTCGTTTCCCTCCCGAACCCGACACCGAAAGCCGGAGGGCCTCGACACTCAAGCTGGAGACTCCTATGGACCGGACCCACGAGACCCTGCGCGCCGTCCCCCTGCAGCCCCTGCATAGTGCGCCCAGCCTGGATGGCGCCCTGGAAGCCCCCGACGACGGGGAAGAAGTCTTAAAGGTATCCGCGCATTCGCGCCCCAGCGCCGTGGCCGGCGCCATCGCCGGGGTCGTCCGCCACGCCGGTCGGGCCGAGGTGCAGGCGATCGGGGCAGGCGCCACCAACCAGGCGATCAAAGCGGTCGCGATTGCCCGTGATTACCTGACCCCCGACGGTATCGACATCGTCTGCGTACCGGCGTTCATCGATGTCACCATCGCGAACGAAGAACGGACCGCCATTCGCCTGGTGATCGAGCGGCGCGGCTAACCCCCGCGGCGCACCCACCCGGATCCCGTGTACCGGTGTAGTGCCTCCTGTGCCGGTCGCCGGATACTGAGTAAACCCCGCCCTTGCGGTCTCCCCGCCAGGCCGGGGTTTTTGTTTTGCCGCCAACCGACCAAGCGAAAGGATTCTCATGGGCAAACTCGATCTGCATACCCACACGACCGCTTCCGATGGGCGCCTGGCGCCCGCCGCGCTGGTCGCCCTGGCGGGCCAGGGGGGCGTCACCACCCTCGCCGTCCCCCACCATGACACGACGGATGGCCTGGCCGG
>CBJNAR010000521.1:0-3920 GCA_966434075.1 uncultured bacterium | reverse complement strand
GGTTGGTGTCACTTTGTGTGAGCTTGCTTGCTCACCACTCTGCTGTTGTTAAGGTGCTTGTTTCAGGAACGCCGCTCATGCGGCGCACGTTATTATATCAGATTGCGCCGGCGATGTCAAGGACCATGAAGAAGCTTGACGGGCGGCACGGGCACATAAAAACCGGCGTCTGCAACGCCGGGCGGAAGGCTTCTCTCGCTACAACTGGGTTGCTGCGTGGTGGCTGCTTCCGTGCCCTCCTCTGACTTGTTTCCCTGAGAACGATCTTTTCGGCGAAGCCGAACGAGACCGGATTTGTGTACGCCGTATTTCTCAACGGCTTTGCTATTATAGCGAGTCGGGCAGGCGGTGTCAAGGGTTTTTGGCGGCAATTTCAAGATCAATTTTATCGCTGCTGCTGCCCGGCAAGGGGAGCAGCGGTGATGGCTCCGATCCTGTTGCAGCGCGGGCAGGCACAGCGTATAATGTGGCCCGCCGGAGGGACCGTTGCGCCCTGTAGCGGCGCGGAAAGCCGTCCTGCCACCGGAAGATGATTGTGCGATCACATTATAGAGAGGCGGCCATGCCCTTCCCCTGGCGGCGGACTTTTCTCATCGCGCTCGGCTTCTTCGGCATTTCTCTGATCTGGCCGGTGTACAAAGCCTACGTGCCGGTCTTCCTCGACCACCTGGGCCTGAGCGCCCTGCTGATCGGCTTTTTTACCAGCTTCGACAGCTACGCCAACCTGTTTATCCAGCCCACAGTGGGCACGCTGTCAGACCGCACGCGCACGCGGATTGGCCGGCGCAAGCCGTTCATGCTGATCGGGGCGCCGGTGGCCGCGCTGGCCTTCATCAGCATCCCGTGGATGGACTCCCTGCCGCTCCTGGTGGCGGCCATCGTGGTCACGGTAGTGGCGATGGCGCTGTTCCGCGCGCCAACGGTGGCCTTGTTGGGCGACCTCTTTCCCTCGGCGTGGCGCAGCCGGGCCAACGGCGTGATCAACTTGATGGGCGGGCTGGCCGGCGCCATCGCCTTGTTCGCGGGCGGCGCACTCTATAAGAGCAACCACGCCCTGCCCTTCCTGGTCATGGCGGTGGGCATGTTGCTGGCCGTCGGCTTTGTCATCCTCTTCATCCGCGAACCCGCCGAAGCGTACCGCGGGGCCGCGGGGCCGGCCCCCGAACCGAACATGCCGATCCGCACGGCCTTGCGCCGCGCGCTCACCGGGCAGGACCGCAGCCTGCTGGCGATCCTGGCGGCGATCTTCTGCTGGAGCGCGGCGATCAGCGCGATGCAAGACTTTTTCACGCTCTACGGGCGCGACGTGCTCGGCATCGACGCCGGCACCGCCGCGCAGATGCTGACCTTGTTCGCCGCGGCGGCGGTGCTCTTCGCCATCCCCGGCGGACTGCTCGCCACACGGTTTGGCCGGCGGCGCACGGTCGGCGCCTGCCTGGTCATCCTGGCGGTGCTGTTCACCGCGGCCTACGCCACGACGAGCCTGCTGTTCGACCAGATCATGCTGGTGATCGCCGGGGCGGCGTACACCACGATCATCGTGAGCGCGCTGCCGATGGTGCTGGATGCCGCGCCGACGAACGACACGGGCACGTATACCGGCGTCTACTACGTGTTCGGGGCCACCGCGGGCATCGTCGGGCCGCCGCTGGCCGGGTGGCTGATCGATGTGACCGGCACTTACCGTTCTGTTTTCCTATTTGGCCCGATTTTCATGACGCTGGCCCTGATCTTGATCCTGCGCAATCGTGGCGGAGAGGCCCAACCGGCGGGCGCGCCGGTCGAAATGGCTGACCCGGCACCCTCAGCAACGGGCGGTTGACCCACGCAACCTGACAGGAGGATGCAATGAGCGATCCCTGGGCCAGCGGGATGAATAAACTCGTGCTGCGCGAAGGCGACATGTTCATGGTCTCGGACCAGCGCGGCGATATGGCCGTCGGCCAGACTCTCGGTCTCTATTATCATGACACCCGCTATCTCAGCGTGTATCAACTCGCCTTGAACGGGCAAACGCCGACGCTGCTCTCGTCATCCTGCGAGCAGGACTTCATGGCGAATCTGCAGTTCACCAACCCGACGCTGCCGCAGGAGGGCAAGCCCGATGTGCTGCCGCATACGATCAGCCTGCGGCGCAACCGGCTGGTGCGCGACGGCCTGCGCGAGCGCATCGGCCTGATGAACTACCAGCGCACCCCGCTGACGGTGCAAATCACCCTGGAGATGGGCGCCGACTTCCGCGACATGTTCGACGTGCGCGGCTATCCCCGCGCCGCCCGCGGCGAGATCCACCCGCCCACCTGGAGCGACAGCCTGCTCACCTTCAGCTACACCGGCCTGGACGAGAAAGAGCGCTATACCCGCGTGAGCTTCGACCCGCCGCCGAGCCGGGTGGAGATCCAGCCGGTGGAGGGGCCGGTGCTGGGCGAGCCGGGCACGGTGATCCCCTACGGCGTCGAGCGCACGCAGACACAGACGGTGTTGCCGCCGTTCGTGCGCGCCACCTGGGATGTCACGCTGGCACCTGGCCGGCCCTGGGCGGTGACGCTGCTGGTTGCGCCCGAAGGCCCGCCCGAGCCCGCGCCGTCGCCGCAGTTTGACGAGGACGCGCGGCGGTTGCGGCAGCAGTATGTGCAGTGGGAGACCGGCTGGGGCGTGGAGACCGACCACGCCGTCATCAACCGCCTGCTGCAACGCAGCCTGGCCGACCTGCGTGTGCTGAGTCTGCCGGTGCCCGGCGGCTTTGTGCCGGTGGCGGGCATCCCCTGGTTCGCGGTGCCCTTTGGCCGCGACTCGCTGATCACGGCCCTGCAAACGCTCGTCTTCAAGCCGGATATCGCCGTGGGCACGTTGCGCTTCCTGGCCGCCTACCAGGGCACGCAGGTCGATAAGCGCCGCGAGGAAGAGCCGGGCAAGATCCTGCACGAGATCCGCTACGGTGAGATGGCCCGGCTGGGCGAGATCCCGCACACGCCCTACTACGGCACGGTTGACGCCACGCCTCTGTTCCTGATGGTCTTTGCCCAGGCCATGCGCTGGTTGGACGACGACGCGCTGTACGAGGAGTTGTTGCCCAACGTGCGCGCGGCGTTCGACTGGATCGACCAGTACGGCGACGTGGACGGCGACGGCTACATCGAGCACCACCGCGGCAGCCACAGCCAGGGCAGCCTGAGCAACCAGGGCTGGAAGGACTCCAAGGACTCGCTGCAATGGCCCGACGGCACCTACCCGGTGGGCCCGGTGGCGTTGGCCGAGGTTCAGGGATATGTCTACGCGGCGCGCAAGTGGTGCAGCGACGTGCTGGCTCGGCGCGGCGAAAAGGAGTGGGCCGCGCAACTGGCCCGGCAGGCCGCCGAACTCAAAACCCGCTTCAACCAGGACTTCTGGATGGAAGATCAGGGCTTCTTCGCGCAGGCGCTCGAAGGCGACAAGCGGCCCATCCCGACCGTCGCCTCCAATCCCGGCCACTGCCTCTATACCGACGTGATCGACGACGCGCACCGCGAGAAGGTGGTGGAGCGGCTGCTCAGCCCGGACATGGAGTGCGGCTGGGGCATCCGCACGGTGAGCAGCACGCATCCCAGCTTCAACCCGATGAGCTACCACAACGGCTCGGTCTGGCCGCACGACAACGCCATCATCGCCGCGGGCATGATGCGCCGCGGGTATGTCGATGGGGCGTTGCGCGTGCTCAACGCTATTGTCGATGCGGCGCTGCACTTCCGCTACCTGCGCCTGCCCGAGCTTTATTGCGGCTTTGCCCGCGACCTGCGCTACTACAATATCCCGGCGGAATATCCGGTGTCGTGCAGCCCGCAAGCCTGGGCGGCGGGCACGATGCTCCACCTGTTCCAGACCATGCTCGGCCTCGACGCCGACGCCAACCTGGGCATCTTGCGCCTGGCGCCGCACTTCCC
>CBJNAR010000520.1:0-3921 GCA_966434075.1 uncultured bacterium | reverse complement strand
TCAGTCATGGTGGCCGCATCGAAGAAAGCCTCCGCGGGCATATCGAGGATCATCCGGCGCACGAGCCGTAATGGTCTGGACATACGCGAATTCTTCTCCCTCCCAGCCGCGCAGAGGCGGGCGGTTGCACTGAGGCCGATAACTGAATCACGCACGAGTCCGGGGGCTAGATCTCCGCGCCCGGCGCTGGGGGCTGATACAGAGGGAGGCGCACGGTAAACACGCTGCCTTGCCCGTCGCGGCCGGCGGCAGCCACCGTACCGCCGTGCAGGGTTACGATCTCTTTCACCACATACAGCCCCACGCCCATGCCGCTGATTCGTTGCGTCGCCGGGGTATCGGCGCGGTAAAAGCGGTCGAAGAGCTGATCCTCGGCACCCGCCGGGACGCCCACTCCTTCGTCGGTGACGGTGACCACAGCCGCGCCGGCCTCGCAATCGAGGCGCACGCCGATGGTCCCTCCGTTGGGGCTGTACTTGACAGCGTTTTGCAACAGATTATACAACACCTGCTCCAGCCGCAGCTCATCGCCCAGGACCAGCACGGGGGCCTCGCCCAGGCGGGCCAGGAGGGTATGGCGCTCGAACGCGGGACTCATCTCGTCCAGCAAGCGGTCGAGCAGGCGGTTCAGGTCGACCACCTGGCGCTCGATGCTAAGCTGGCCGGTGTCGATACGGGAGAGATCCAGCAGCGAAACCACCAGGCGATGCAGGCGCAGCGTCTGCTGCACAAGAATGCGCAGGGTTCGCGCATCGCGAGGGTCGGTGCGGCCCTCCAGCGCGGCCCGCCGCTGCAGCAACTGGGCCGAGGCGAGCACGGAGGTCATGGGCGTTTTCAGTTCGTGCGCCGCGATGGACAGGAAGTGATCACGCACGCGCAAGGCGTTCTGCGCTTCCTGGTAGAGCCGGGCGTTGTCCACGGCCAGGGCCGCGCGCCGGGCGATGTCTTCGGCCAGGGTGAGATCCTCGGCGGTGTACCGAGCGCGGGCCGTGGTGCCCACAAACGTCAGCACCCCGAGCGTGCGGTCCCGCGCCGCCAGGGGCACGACCATGCACGAGCGGGGATCGAGCGCCTGCAACAGGTGCCGGATCTCGATATTGTGCCGGCCCGCGGCGGCCAGATCGCCCGCGATATCGGCATAGAGCCGGGGCCGGCCGCTCAGCAGCACATCGCGCGCCGGATAGGCGGGATTGGCGGCCGGCGGCAACCGGCGGCGCAACTCGGCCACGAGGTTTGCGCCGGCCGGATCCGCGTGGGTGGTGGTCACATAACGCAGCGATCCGTCGTCTTCGACCAGGTCGAGGCTGCAATAGTCGGCCAGATAGGGCACGGCCAACCGCGTGACCAGGGCCAGGGTTGTATCGTAATCGAGCGAAGTCGCCAGACGATTGCTCGCTTCGGCCAGGAACAGGAGACGGCGCCTGGCCGCTTCGGCCTGCACCAGAGCCTGGTCGCGCTCGGCCAGCAGGGCGTCCTGGGCGGCCAGGGCGGCGCGTAGATCGCGGGTCCGCTCGGCCACCGTGTTTTCGAGTTCGGCGGCGTGGCGGGCCAGGGCATCCTGTTGGGCCTCGATTTGCCGGCTCATGTGGCGCATCTGGATCGCGCGGCTCAGCGAGGCGACGAAGTACTCCGAGTCGAGCGGCTTCTGGATGAAGTCGTAGGCGCCCGCGCGCAACGCCTGCATCACGAATTCGCGCTCGCCGTAGGCGGTAATCAACAGGATCGGCGTGGTCGGCCGCCGGGCCCGAATCGCGGCCAGCAATTCGAGGCCGCTCATGCCGGGCATGCGGATATCGCTGATGATCGCGTCGTAGTCCGTGGCGGCCACCCGCTCCAGGGCAACCGGGGCGGAATCCGCGGTATCGACCGTGACCCAATCCATCCAGAGCCGCATCAGCTTGGGGAAAGCGAGCAGCAGGGTAGGATCGTCGTCGACAACCAGGACATGGGGTGTGCTCATGGCGCACCTCGTGGGGAGTGGGTAACCGGCCGGCCGGCGCGGGCCAGGGGCGCGACCGCCGCGGCCGGTCAGCGTCGCAGGGATGGTGGCGGCACCCGGCCACCGTGCCGGGCGCCTCTGGTGCCTATTATAGCACAACGCGCAATATCATGTGATGGGTTCGCGGGTGATCTCCTACTTCTGGTCCCAAACCTGGGCCAGCGCCAGGTTGATCGCCACTACCACGGCGAACACCACGGCGAGACCCGGCTGCCCCGCCACCACCAGGGCGACGGCGGCCAGCGCAAAGATCGCCACTTTGAGGATCAGCAACCAGGGCATGGGCAGGCGCGTGCGCGATGCGGGCGCGGCGAACCGGCCCCAGACCAGGGCCGCCAGCAGCGGCGCACCGATCCCCAGCAGGACGGCCATGACCGGCCCGTTGCTTACCTGGAAGCCCCAGTAGGCCAGCGCCGCCAGCGCGCACAACTCCAGGAGGAAGCTCAGCCCCAGGTTCACGGACTTGAGTGTCTGCACGCCTATCGCTCTTTCTGCTCTGTGCGTCTGCGGGGCGGCGAGCCGGTTTGAAACCGGCCCCTACACCGCCAATCGGACGGTGAATCCTATCCTATGCCCGCCCGTGCGCCACCAGCCAGCGGGCGCGCTGATCGCGGGCCACTTCGGGATCGCTGGGCTGATAGGCGGCCAGGAACGCGGCTTTGGCTTCGCGGAAGGTGCCGTCGAGGATGCTCCGGCGGATCTCGCCGGCCAGGCGCACCAGGAATCGCACGTTGTGGATGCTGTTGAGCCGGTAGCCGAGCAGTTCCTTGGTGCGGAACAGGTGATGTACGTAAGCCACCGAGAAGTTTTGGCAGGTCCAGCAATCGCAGCCCGGCTCAATCGGCTCGTCGAGGCGGGCGAAGCGCGGGCTTTTGATCGGCAGGCGGCCGTGGCGCGTCAGTAGCGCGCCGTTGCGGGCCAGCCGCGTCGGCAGCACACAGTCGAACATGTCGATGCCACGATCCACGATCTCCCAGAGGTCTTCGGGCGAACCGACGCCCATCAGGTAGCGCGGCTTGTCGGCGGGCAGGGGGGGCAGGGTGCCTTCGAGCATCCCGTGCATCAACACCTTGGGTTCGCCCCCGCTGAGACCGCCGACGGCGTAGCCGGGGAAGTCGAGGTCGGTCAGGAACCGGGCGCTCTCGCGGCGCAACTCGGGGTAGATTCCGCCCTGCACGATGGCGAAGAGGGCCTGGCCCGTGTCGCCGTGGGCGCGCTTGCAGCGCTCGGCCCAGGCATGGGTGCGGCGCAGCGCCTGGCGGTTGTAGGCTTCGTCGCTGGGGTAAGGCGTGCACTCGTCCAGCACCATCATGATGTCCGCACCGATCTGCTCTTCGAGGTGCATGACCTTTTCGGGCGTGAAGTAGTGGCGCGAGCCGTCGAGGTGCGACCGGAAGGTCACGCCGTCGGCATCGAGTTTGCGGTTATGGCTGAGGCTGAAGACCTGGAAGCCGCCGCTGTCGGTCAGCATGGGGCCGGGCCAGCGCATGAAGCGGTGCAAGCCGCCGAACTCGGCGATCAGGTCGGCGCCGGGGCGCAGGTAGAGATGATAGGTGTTGCCGAGCACGCACGTAGCGCCCAGCCGTTGCAGGTCGTCGGGGCCGAGCGCCTTGACGGAAGCCTGGGTGCCCACGGGCATGAACAGCGGGGTCAGGCACTCGCCGTGCGGCGTCTGCAACCGCCCGGCGCGCGCCGCCGTGCCGGGCAGCGTCGCTTCGACCGTGAAGCCAAAGGGGGTCGGTTCCGTCATAAACTCGGCTCGTTTCCTCTCGCTACCCCAACCGGGCGGGGCATAAAATATCCGCGGAGGCAGGAACGCCGCCGCGGCCAGCAGGTACTTCGCCTTCAGTATAACAAAGCGGGCGCCGGGTTGTCAAAGCCGGCATCCGGCCCATGAATGGGCGGGCAACGGAGAAGAAACC
>CBJNAR010000519.1:0-3924 GCA_966434075.1 uncultured bacterium | reverse complement strand
CGCGATTGTGGAACCGCTCCCACGGCCAATTCATGCATCAATTTTGTCAGAAACGACGCGACGGCTCCTATACAGGCCGCAACTGCGCCGGATCAGCACCGCCAATCGGGTGCACGGCGCCATTATAGCACGTTTCAGCCTCCCGGTGGGGTTGGGCTATGGAACCGCTCCCACACGACGGGCTGGAGCCGGCACCAGCGTGGGATGTCGCGCGGGCAGGCCGGACGGCTTACCGGGATAACACGAATTGAATAAGAAGGCTGAAGCCGCGGGTCGGCACGTGGGAGCGCTCACTGACCAGGCACCGCCGCAGGTCAGAACCACCATGGACCCGCCGGATTCCGGCTCAGGCGCTGGCGGCTCAAAGAGCGGCGAGGTAGCGGTGGATGAACTGCACGGCCATGGAGCCGCTGCCCACCGCGGCGGCGACGCGCTTGACGGCGCCGTGGCGGACATCGCCCGCCGCAAAGATGCCGGGAACGCTGGTTTCCAGCAGGTAGGGATCGCGGGAGAACGGCCAGCCGGGCGGGCGCATGCCGTTCAGCAGAAGGTCGCGGCCGGTGAGGATGTAGCCTTGCGCGTCGCGCTCGACCACGCCGGCCAGCCAGTCGGTGCGCGGGGCCGCCCCGATGAAGATGAAGAGCGCCTGGGTGTGCACGGTTTCCTCGGTGCCGGTGGCGGAGTCGGCCAGGGTAATGGCTTCCAACCGGGCCGCACCGTGCACGGCGGTGACTTGCGTATTCAGCCGAACGTGGATGTTCGGCGTCGCGGCGATCTCGTCTTCCAGGTACTGCGACATGGTGGTGCTGAGCGCCGGGCCGCGCACCAGGAGCGTGACGGTGCGGGCATAACCCCCAAAGTGCACAGCGGCCTGGCCCGCGGAGTTGGCGCCCCCGACAATGTAGATGTCCTCGCTCATACAGGAGCGAACTTCGGCCAGGGTCCCGGCGTAGTAGACCCCCGCGCCGGTGAGGTGAGCGATGCCGGGCACGTCGAGCTTGCGCCAATTGACGCCGAGGGCGAGCAGCAACGCCCGGCAGCGGCGCTCGGTGCCGTCAGCCAGCGCGACGATGCGCTGGGTGCCCGCGATGCGCACGGTCGTTACCGTCCGTGGCGTCACAATCTCGGCGCCGAAGCGCTCGGCCTGGGCCACGGCCCGTTGCGCCAGGTCTGCTCCCCGAATCCCTTCCGGGAAGCCCAGGTAGTTGTCGATACGCGAACTCATGCCGGCCTGCCCGCCCGGCGCCACCGCGTCGACCAGCAGTGTGTGCAGCCCCTCGGACGCCCCGTAGACGGCGGCGGCCAGCCCGGCGGGCCCGGCCCCGATGATAATCAGGTCGTAGGATGGATGGCTGGCCCGCGTTTGCAGGCCGATTTTGGCCGCCAGTTCCAGCGCATCCGGCGCTTCCAGGTAAGCGCCGTCGGGGAACAGCACCAGCGGGAGGCGCGGATGCCCGCCCGGCACCGTAGCAACCGCCTGCTCCGCCCGTGGGTCCGTGTCGAGTTCGAGCCACTCGTAGGCGATCTCGTTGCGCACCAGGAAATCGCGCACCGCGTGCGAGGCCGGCGCCCAGCGGTGGCCCACGACACGGATGCCCACAACCGGCTTGCGGTCCGGCACCTGCCAATCGGTAATCAACCGATCGATCACCGGGTACAGCACTTCCGCGAAGGTGCCTTCCGGGTGGACCAGCCCGTAGTTCACCTGGGCCAGATCGGACAGCTGCACCCGGCCCGGTTCCGGCTGATCGGCGGTGAACAGCAGGCGCACAGCTTGCGGGAAGAGCTGGCTGGTCCGCGCCAGGAACTCAGCACCCGAGGGGCGGGTCATGCGCCGCTCGACCAGTATCAGCGTGACGGCCTCGTCCTGCGCCTGGCATCCGTCGAGGATGGCGCGGGCCGCGGCGCCGGAGTCGGCGGCCCGCACCTCGAAACGCCGACCGTAGCGGGCGCGCAGGTCATGCTCCAGAATCCGCAGGATGTCGGGGTTATCTTCCACCAGTAACAGTACAGGGTTGGTCATCGGGTCCACCTTTGGTGCCGGTAGTCATAGGTCCCTGCCAGGGACCAGCCCGGCAGCAGACGATCAATCCCCGCGGTCGCGCCGTGGGCCGCACGGCGGAAGCTACCGGGGACCGGCGCTTGCGGGCACTGCGGGCTGCTGCTATAATCATGCCACGGCGGCCCGGTCCCGGTGCACGGCCGCGCCGGGAGGCGCCCGGCGCGCACCGGCGCTGCGCGGTCCGCGGGTGATTGCACGGGGTAGCTGCCCGTAACCCGTGCGCCACGGCGTGCAGTAATATCGCAGCAGGGCCCGCCACGACTCCTATGTCGCCCTACACCCCACTCCAGCCGGCGCTCAGCGTGTGTATCTGCCCGGATCCAGAACCGTACTTGGCGGCGTTGGTAAACCATTAGCGTGCAGGAGGTTTGACCGTGGACTCCAACAGCTCCTATCAGTCGGCAGCCGCGAGCTACGCGCAGGGGGTGCGCGATCTCTTTGCAGCGGCGCCCGGCGCGCCGGCCACACGCGGCGAACTGACCCCCGCCCCGCCCACCGATCTGGCGGACCGCGCCGAAGCCCTGGCCGCGACCTCGCGCGACCTGACGACCGCCGCCGCGGCAAAGCTGGCCCATCCCGACCCCAACGTGCGGATGGAAGGTTCGACCCAGTTGCTGGCGAAGGCCCTGACCGATCTGCAGGTGAGCGCCGTGCTGTTCCAGGCGGCGCAGGCCGAACAGGGCAGCCTCGAAGGCACGCGCGATCTCGCGCCCGCCGTCCCCGTTGAGACGCCGCCCGATCTGGAAGACACGCTGGGCGTGCTGACCGGCGGCACCCCGGTGGCCGCGGAGTCCGCCACCCGCGGGTTGGAGGCAGCGCCCGATCCCGCCACGGCGCGCAATGAGCTAACCAACGTGGCCGGCAACGAACTGACCACCGTGCGCACCCGCGCCGCGCAGACCGGGCAGGCGGCGTTGCAAGGGCTGGTGGGCCTCGGCCTGTCGCAGGTGGCTTCGGCGGCAGGCATCGTGGGCGGCGACATTGCCAAGGCGCTGGGTGTGGGCGAGCAGGTGGGCAAGCTGTTCTCGCTCTTCCGCGACTTTGTGGTCAACGGCTACAACGCGCTGCTGGCGTTGCTGGGGCCGACCCTGGGACAGATGGCGGCCGGGCAGGTGCTGAACTGGGCCAAGGAAGTGGAAAGCGGGGCGAAGTTTGACGAACTGGTCGAGAAGTTGTACGGCACCGAAGCCACGCGCCAGGCCCTGACCACGCTGATCGGCAACAGCAGCGCCGATGTCACGCGCATCACCGCCGCGATCACCGGCATCACGGCGCTCGACGCATCCTATAAGAAGCAGATGGAACTGGTCGATAAGGTGCGCAATGGGCTGAAGCTGGTCGGGCTGGCGGCGGGGGTGGCCTTGCCGCAGGGACGGGTGCTGCTGGCCGCGCTGTATCTGATCGTGGGCGGCTATGTGGTCCTGGCCGGCGCCGATTATGTGGACGCGCAGAGCCTGAAGCTGCTCAACCGGGTGCCCGGCGTGCGGCAGATCGTCGAGCAGAACCTGGGGCCGGCGGCTGCCCCGCCCGCGGCGAACCCTGCGGTGGCGACCACGGCGGCCCCCGCCGCAGCAGCGAGTTCCGCTCCGGAGGCGGAAACCGCCGACATGCCCGCGACCGACTCGGTCTCTGCCTCCAGCCCGGCGCCCGCGCCGTTGTCCGGTACCGGCGCCGTACCCACGTCGGCCCCCCCGCCGCAGCAGCCGGCGCCCGCCGCTACCGAGGCACCCGCCCCAACCACGGAGCGGGAGATCGCATGATGGCGCCGGATACCGTCAAGCGCGCGGCGAGCATCAGCCGCAAGACCAAGGAAACCGAGATTTCGGCATCGGTCGAGATCGACGGAAGCGGGCGTTTCGACG
>CBJNAR010000518.1:0-3925 GCA_966434075.1 uncultured bacterium | reverse complement strand
AGGTTCCAGGCGTAGCCGAAGACGTCGGGCAGCCAGAGCACGGGCGACTCGGCGCCGGGGCCAAAGTGCTCGCGGAAGAAGGCGCGCCCCAGCAGGAACTGGCGGGCCAGCGACTCCGGCCCGGTGATGTTGCAGTCGGCCTCGACCCACATGCCGCCGATCGGTTCCCAGCGCCCGGCGGCCACGCGATCCTGGATGGCGGCGAACAGCGCGGGGTGGTCCTGGCGCACGAAGTCGTAGAGTTGCGGCTGGCTCTGGGTGAAGTCGAACTCCGAGAACTCCTCCATCAGCCGCAGCACGGTGTGGAAGGTGCGCGCCGACTTGGCGAGGGTCTGGCCCAGCGTCCAGAGCCAGGCCACGTCGATGTGGGCGTGCCCGGCGGCGATGATCTCGGCGTCGAGCGGCGGCCCGGCCTGGGCGATGCCGGCGTCCAGCGTTTCGCGGGCGGCGGGCACGCTGGCGTAGAAGCCGTCGCCGAACGGCTCGCGCGTGTCGAGGATCTTGAACGCGGCGTCGAGTGCGTTGAGCAGGCGGGTTTTGGCCGGTTCGAGATCGTCGAGCACGCTGGCGGTTTGCAGCGCGGTGCGGGCCACGGCCAGGAAGTCGCGCGTGGGCTGGTCGATCTGCACGACGGCACACTGGTGCATGAACAGGCGCTGCCCGTTGTCCACGGCCACCGAGTCGCTCACCTTGCCTGTCCAGCCCTGCAGCAGCAGGGCATGGGGCCGCCCGTCGCGACAGGCATCGGGCAGCCGGAACTCCTGGTGGAAGTAGTCCGTGGTGGCATAGGCCACGCCGTCGATGTAGGCGAGGGCTTCGGGGTGCGCGAAGGAGCCGGAGTCGCCGAGCGGCAGGAACAGCGCGACGGGGGCGGCGGGGTCGAAGTCGGGCGGCACGGTGAACTCGCCGCGCAGGGCGAAGTTGCAATTGTGTCCGCCCCAGTAGGTATTGGGCAGCACCACCTCCCAGCCCGCGTCGTCCTGCTGCGGACCGAGCGGCGGCGGCGCGTCGGGGCCGGCCAGTTGCTTGAACAGCAGCGGCGGCAGCGGCGCGCTGCGGCGGTAGGCCAGCGGCGCGATCAGGGCCAGGCGGCGGGCGATCTTCTTGGCCGTCATATAAATATCGTGATGCAAATGGAGCCTCCCTTGGGCAAGAAACGGGGTGATCGATCGATACTATGAGTATGGCGGGCGGGTTCGGACCTGTCAAGGGCAGTAGTGATATACATATCCGTGCGACTGGAGGTTCTGCTGCCGTCGCCCACCACGTGCTTTACAAACCTGTCGCCTTATGGTAGTCTACGAAGGAGACAGGGCATGGACCAGCCCTTTCCAGGACTGCTGATATACCTTTCCACTAGTGGTTACCTGAGAAATCTGCCGACGCCGCATGCCTGCCGGGCTCTCGGCAGCCCGGTGGGGTAGGTGGCCGCTTTTTATAATGCGTGCTGGTGTCGGGTCCATCGCGCCCGCGCCGAGCACCACGGGGCCTGATCGTTATGCGTACCGAGCAATTACCTGACGGAGCGCCGGCTCTCTTCCGGCTCAACGGCGTGCCGGTCCAAGTGCCGCCCGCCTACTGGGGCGACGTCATCGCGCTGGGGGGCGGGCTGGTCTGGCTGGCCGGGTGGCGCCGCCCGGAGCGGAGTTGGGGCGGGCGTCTCGTGGTCGGCGGGCTGGCCCTGGCCCTCACCGTGCTCGCCGACCTGGTGCATGTCTTCGGGCACACCGTCAGCGCGCGCCTGGCCGGGGCGCCGATGGACCGCGTGCGGGTCGCGCTGGGTATTCCGCGCACGCTCTACGACAACAACGACGTGCCGCCCGCCACCCACCGCCTGCGCGCCCTCGGCGGGCCAATTGCCAACCTGCTCGCCCTGCTGCTCAGCCTGCTCTGGCGCCGGGCGACGCGGCCCGCCTCGGCGGCCCGCGACCTGGCCGACGTGTCCTGCCTCGGCCACGGGGTCCTCTTCTTCGGCAGCCTCGTGCCCCTGCCGATCTTCGACGCCGGCACTATCCTCAAGTGGACCCTCGTCGAGCAGGGCCGCGCGGAAGCCGAGGCCGATGCCCTGGTCCACCAGGTGAGTGAGCTAATCGGCCTGGGCGCGCTCACCACGGGCGTCGTGGTGGTGCTCCAGGGCCGTCGAGCCGTGGGCGGCGCACTGATTGCCGGCGGCGCCGTCGCCATCGCCGCGGGGCGCGATCTCATCCGCTAAGGATTTATCGAAGCACCCCTTTCTGGCGGGCAGACTTACGTCTGCCCGGCCCCGCAGCAACGCTGGCGACGCTGATGGTCATCCGCGATCGGCCGGAGGTGCGGGATTAGCCGGATAAGGGGATTACCGCTTGCTCTGCTGGTAGGCGTGCCAACCATTCTCGAACGTGTTCGCTGTCAGGGGGCATCGGGCATGCTTTTTGCAACGCCTGTCCCGGTTATCGATGTGGCGATGCCGCACGCGCAGAAGGTGAAAGGAGCAACAACATGGCGGTAAAGTTTGGCGTGTTTGTGCCGCAGGGCTGGAAGATGGACCTGGTGGGCATCCCCGACCCCAGCGAGCAGTACGAGGCGATGGCTCGTGCCGCGCGGGCCGCCGACGAGGCCGGCGGGTACGATTCGATCTGGGTCTACGACCACTTTCACACGGTGCCGGAGCCGACCCTGGAGACGACGTTCGAGGCGTGGACGATCACGGCGGGGCTGGTCCGCGATACGCAGCATGTGCGCGTGGGCCAGATGGTGACGTGCAACGGCTACCGCAACCCGGCCCTGCTGGCGAAGATGGCCTCGACGGTGGACGCCATGGCCCACGGGCGGCTGATCTGCGGGCTGGGCGCGGGCTGGTACGAGCACGAGTGGCGCGCCTACGGCTACGGCTTCCCCGATGTGCCCGTGCGCATGGGCATGTTCCGCGAGGCGTGCCAGATCATCCACGAGATGTGGACCGAGGACAAGCCCACCTTCCAGGGCAAGTATTACACCATCGACGGGCCGATCAACGTGCCCAAGGGCGCGGGCAACGGGCACCCCGACCTGTGGATCGGCGGTGGCGGCGAGAAGGTGACGCTGAAGCTGGTCGCCAGGTACGCCGACGGCTGCAACGTGGGCGGCGGCAACCCCGACACGATCCGGCACAAGGTGGACGTGCTGCACCAGCACTGCGCCACGCTGGGCCGCGACCCCAAGGAGATCACCGTCAGCACGAGCGTGGAGGACATCCATCTGCTGGCCCCCGGCGAGACCCCCGACCAGGCGGCGGCCTCGATGCCGAACCAGTATACCCCGGAGCAGTACCGCAAGCGGTTCAAGATCTGGACGGCAGACGAAACCGTCGCGCAGATCCAGCGGTGCGTGGACGCCGGGGCCGACTACATCATCGTCTACCTGGCCGGGCTGGCCCACAACACCGATATGGTGGGCCGGTTCGCCCAGGAGGTCATCCCGCGGTTCGCGTAGCCCCCTACCGCTGAGGGGCGATACGAAACGGGCGCTGCCGGTATCGCACCGGTAGCGCCCGTTGGCTTATCAACAATTGGCGGGGTTAGCCGACGGCCAGTTCGAGCGGCTGCAGGCGGGACTCGATCAGGGCGCGGCGCGGCTCCAGGAAGGGCGGCAGGGCCAGCCCTTCGCCCAGGTGGGCCGGGTCCTCGTCCGTGGCGAAGCCGGGGCCGTCGGTGGCGAGTTCAAACAGGATCCCGTTCGGCTCGCGGAAGTAGATCGACTGGAAATAGAAGCGGTCGATCAGGCCCGAGTTCGGCACGCGCGCTGTCTTGAGCCGGTCCAGCCAGGCGGCGTGTTCCGCGCTTGTGGGCACGCGGAAGGCGACGTGGTGGACGCCGCCGTGGCCCAACTGCTCCATCGGCAGCTCGCGCCGCTCGTCCACGTGGACCTCCGCGCCGGGACCGCCCGCGCCGGTGGCGAAGACGACGAT
>CBJNAR010000517.1:0-3932 GCA_966434075.1 uncultured bacterium | reverse complement strand
CCCATGTATGCGCCCTTAGCGCCCCTCACCCGGCCCGATGTGCTGGTGCTGGACGCCGTGGATAACCTGCTGCAACACCCTGAGTTGGAGTATGTATATCCCGAGATCGCCCGCGGCTATGAAATGCTCCGGCGCGACGCCGACCTGATCTTCACCACCGGAGAACCGCTCCGCGAATTCCTGGGCGCCGGGCGCGACCGGGTCTGGTTTGTGCCCAACGGCGTCGATCCCGCGCAGTTCCAGCCCCATGCGCCGCACCCGATTCCCGTCGATATGCGCGCGCTGCCCCGCCCGATCGTGGGCTATTCCGGCAAAATGCAACAGCGCATCGATATCGAATTGATGCAGGCCGTGGCCGCCGCGCTCCCGGATGTCAGCTTTGTGTTCATCGGCCAGATCCTCAATCGCGCCTGGATGGAACCGCTGTATCGCGTCCCCAACATCCACTTCCTGGGCGATAAGCCCTACGCCCAGTTACCCGACTACCTGGCCGCGTTTGACGTGTGTATTATCCCGCACCACGTGGGCAAATATGAGCACGGCGGCACCGCCCTCAAGCTCTACGAGTACATGGCCATGCACAAGCCCATCGTGACGACCGGCATCGGTGGCGTGGATATGTTTGCGGACCGGATTTGTATTGCCAACAGCGCGGAGGCGTTCGCCGGCGGGATCCGGCGCTACCTGGCCGCGCTGGCCGCCCACCAGCCGATCCCCGGCATCGCCGACCCCCTGCCGCCCGGCAACACCTGGCAGGAGAAGGCCGCCTTCATCCTCGACCGCATCGCCGAAAGATGGCCCGCCGTATGAGCGCGTCCACGGCGCGCGGCGGGTTGCTGCACCGGCTCGCCTCCCGCCTGGCCTCCGGGCTCAAGGGCGGTGAAGCCTACCGCCTGGACCCGGACATGAGTCCGCGTATGCTGGCCGATGTCACCGCGCGGCGGGGTTTCGCCGCCCTGCGCGGGCTGCGCTTCCGCCTGCGGTTCGGCGCCAGCCGGGGCTTGATCTTCGCGGGCCACAACGTGCGCATCCACCACGCCTACCAGATCCGCGCCGGGCGCAGCCTGATCCTGGAGGACGGCGTCTACATCGACGCCCTCTCGCGGCAAGGGGTCCACTTCGGCAACAACGTCACCATCGCCAAATACGCCATCATCCAGGTCACGGGCGTGGCGCAGAACCTGGGCGTGGGCCTGCGCCTGGGCAATCACGTGGGCCTGGGCGCGTTCAACTTTATCGGCGCGCAGGGCGGCGTGTCGATTGGCGACAACGTGATCTGCGGGCCGCGGGTCAGCTTCCACGCCGAGAACCACGTCTACTGCGACCCCGGCACACCGCTCCGCCTGCGAGGCGTCACCCGGCGGGGCATCGTGGTCGAGGACGATTGCTGGATCGGCGCCGGGGCCATGGTTCTGGACGGCGTGCGCATCGGGCGGGGTACGGTGGTGGCCGCGGGCGCGGTCGTCACGCGCGACGTACCGCCCTACAGCGTGGTGGCAGGGGTGCCGGCGCGGGTCATCAAGAGCCGCCGGCCCCAGCAACCCGGCGTGCTCAGCGAGCAAAACCGGACGACCACACCCGAGTACTAGGGCGCCCGACGATCAGGGCGCGGTCTGCGTGCAACTGCGCAGTTTATCGGGCAACGCCTGGTGATAGGCCGCGCCGGGCGAGAGGCGGGCCGCTTCGCCCAGGGCCGCGCAGCCGGCCACGCGGTTCCCGGCTCCCAGTTGCGCCGTGCCCAGCAGATACGCGACCTCGCCGTCGGCAGGGGCGCGCTCTCGCGCCGGGGTGAGCACCGCCACCGCTGCGGCGGGCTGATCGGCGGCCAGGTAGGCTCCCGCCAGCGCCCGATCCGCGGTCGTATCGCCCTCTGGCGCCAGCGGGATGGCCCGTCGCCAGGCTGCCATGGCCTCGCCCGTGCGCTGCAACTGGTTATAGAGATCGGCCTGCTTCATCGCGCACCAGTACGATTGCGGGTTCTCCCGCGCGGCCAGCTCGACCAGAGCCAGCCCCTGGTCCACCTGGCCCAGCGCCGTGGCGTAGAACGTCCCCGCTTCGACCAGCACGGCCATATTATGCGGCCCGGCCGCCAGCGCCGCGTCAAATTGCGCCTTGGCTTCGGCGGGCCGGCCCTGTTGCCGGGCCACCAGCGCCAACCCATAATACAGGTTCGCCTGCCACTCCTGGTGATCGAGGTCGATGTCGGGCGCCAGCACCTGGGCCTGCTGGAAGCGCGTGGCCGCCTGCGCCGTCTGCCGCTGGTTCACGGCCTGCAACCCCTCGCTGACCAGCGGCGGGAACGACAGGAACCACGAATTCGCCTCGTGCCACGCCTGGGCCGCCTGGGCGGGCATCCCGGCGCCTTGATACGCCTGGCCCAGCAGGTAGCTGATCAGGCTGTCGCGGGGCGAAAGCGCATGGGCCGGTTCCAGGGCGGCTACGGCGCGCGCATAGTCGCCCGCCGCCAGCCGCACCCGGCCCTGCTGGTAGAGCGCGCCACTGCTCCCCGGCCACCAGGTCCGGCTCGCGGCGAAGGCCGCCTCCGCCGGGGGCGCGGCGTTCGCCAGGGCATCACGATGCTTGCTGACCTGGATGCTGCCCCAGTTCAAGTAGGCGGCGGCCACGAGATATGGCCCGCTCAGCACGAGGCCGAGCAGCGCCGCGCCCGCCACCCCGGCCAGGGCCAGGCGCGGCCCGCGCGTCAGGTGCCCGAACCCGCGCCACCTCCGGCTCTCCACTGCTGCCCCTTGCGCCTGCACCAGCAGCGCCAGCAGCCCGACATACACCCACAGAATATAGCCGCCCTTGGAACTCAGATCGAGCACGTCGAGCAAGCCGAAGGTCAGCCAGGCCGCGCCCGCCGCCGCAATGGCCGGGGCCAGATCGCCGGGGCCGGGTCCGAACTGCGCCGCGCGGCGAATGCCGCGCGCCAGGGTCAGCAAGAGCGCGAAGAACACCAGCCCGCCAGGGATACCGAAATCGAGCAGGGCTTGCAGGTACAGGTTGTGCGCCGTCGGCAGGGCAAACTCGGTGCGGTGGACCGACACCAGCGGGTACAGGGTGGTCTGGACTTCGGGGAAGGTGTTGAGCCCGATGCCCGTGAAGGGGTAGTCCTTGATCATGCGGACGGCGCGCTGCCACAACTCCACGCGGATCGACAGGGTGTTGCTGAGGTGCGCCTGCGGCCCCTGCGGCGTGAACAACCAGGCGGAGCTATCGCGCACGCCGGGCAGCACCAGCAGCAAGGCGGCGACCATGAGGAGGCCCAGGACCGCCCATCCCAGGTAGCGGCGGTAGCGCCAGCCCCCCAGCACCACCAGCGCCACGCCGCACGCCAGCAGTCCCCCGCGTGACTGGGTGAAGAGGATCGCGCCGAGGGTGAGCGCGGCCAGCACGATCAAGCCCCGCTTGCGTAGCAACCCCTGGTTCAGCCGGGCCAGGCGCCCGGTGCCGATCACCACGCGCAGAGGCGAGTCCGGCGGGGTACGGATCAGGGTCAGGCTCAGCGGCAGCAACAGCGCCAGCATGATCGCCAGTTGGTTCGGCTGGATGCCGTCCGGGGCCTGCCCATAGGAGTTGGTGAAGAAATGCGGCAACCAACTCGGCAGTTGGGCATAGGCGGCGGCGCCGCTCAGCGAGGCCTTCCCCGCCCAGTCCGTGCCGATGAGCACCAGCGGCAGCAGCAGCCAGTTCAGGGCGACCAACCCGCCCAGGATCGGCGCCCAGCGATCGGGGCCGGCGGCGCACACCACCAGGGTCTGTGCCAGGAAGATGCCGATCAGGAGATTGCTGAAGCGGGCCACGCTGAGCAGGAGATCGCCCGACGGCAGCAGCGCCAGCACGTTGGCGGCGAGGAAGACGGCCAGCACCGCATTGAACGGGGTCGCCGCCCAGGGCCGAGGTGACGCTGAAGGTGAGGCGCATGCCGTGGC
>CBJNAR010000516.1:0-3944 GCA_966434075.1 uncultured bacterium | reverse complement strand
TAGCGGACATCCACACCCACCGCGGCGCCGAACGCAACCACCAGAACATCAAGCCAACCAGGGGCCAACTCGCCCACCTCCAGAGCAACACATGCGGGCGCGGAGGCGCGGGATGAAAAAAGCCCCTACCGCCGGGCGCCCTGAGCGCAAGCCGGTAGAAGCCATTAATCCGCAGCACGGACGTAACGCGAGCCTCATCGCGGAGCGGACGGACCGCTCTCCCCCTGTTATACGGCACCCCGCCGCCCGACGTCAAGCCGCGCTGCCGGTCACGCTTTGAGCGTCTCCAGCCACGCCTGAATCGCGGGCATATGCTCCTCATGCAGGTGCCCGAACGAGCCGTCGAGCACCGTGGGACCGAGCGGCGCGCCGCCCATCCAGACGAAGCGCTGCGGGTCCAGCAGGTCGTCTTCCGGCATGGCGCGCACCAGGCCGGCCATCTGCTGCCAGGCATCCTCGGACTCGCGCAGCACCTCGGCCAGGGGCCGATCGCGGTTGGCGTTATAAATCCAGGTGTTGATCTGCTCTAGCCCCACCGGGTCGTCCTCGTCGAACTCTGCGGGCCAAGGCGGGGGCGGCGGTTCCGTGTGCTGCAACCCGGCCTGCAATTCGGCCAGTGTCCGCGCGCGCCAGCCCGTCAGGTGGGCGATCACATCCTTGAACGTCCAGTCCGGTCCCGCCGCCCCCGGCAGCAGCATGCGGTCCTCGCCGATGGTGTCGAGCAACGTGTGCCACGTCGTATGTTCGGCCTGGATGGCCTCCAGCAGTTGGGCCTTCGTGGTTAACGTGTCCATAAACTACACTCCCTCCGGACGAGATTCGCTATCGTCCGGAGGGAGTGTGCAAGAGGCGCGCCACCGGCGCTGCCGGCGCGACTGGGGTCGCGCTGTACCGCTGGGTAGTCGCTCGTTAGCCTGCGGGCACGCCCGGCTGGCTGCGCACCATCGTGTTGAGCAGGTTCTCCAGTTGGGCGGCGGGCTCGGTGCAGAGGCCGGAGTGCGGTGGGGTGCGGGATCAGCGGCGCGGGCTACCCGCCGGTGCGGGTAGACTCAATCCATTCCACCAGATCATCCAGACGGTAAGCCCAGTAGAGGGTCAGCCCGCGGTTCTGGGCGGCTTCAAGATTGCGCAGCTTGAAGACCCCGCTCAAAACGGCCACCGGCACGACCTGGGTGGCCCCGAAGTCGGTACGCCAGACCTCCGCCTTCACCGCGGCATCGTTGTTCAGGCGCTTGATGGAGTTCGTGGCCGAATTGGACACTTTGCACTCGATCGGCATCACGCGGTGATCCCACAGCCCGACGACCAGATCCGCTTTACGCTCACCGAATTGCACCTCGCGGCAGAACGAGCCGGGACCCGGCGCCTGGTGCAACGCGCTGATCCGGCGGCCCGGCACCGCTACCTCGACGAATCCCTGTTGCAGCAACGCGGCGCGCACCTGCGCTTCCTGCTCATTTTTACCCTCGGTGCGGCGCATAGTTTCGACCCGGCGGGTGGCAATCAAGGCGGTCGTGGCGAGCACGGCGGCGGCCCGTTCCGCCGGAGCCGGCGCGGGGCGCGCGCCGGCCCACGGGAACCGGCGCGGATCTAACCCCGCGCGGATCGTCTCCAGCACCCGCCGGGTCAGGTCCTTGTCACGCAGCACGGCGGTGGGGCCAAGCGAGGGGACGTTCGCCAGCGTCAGTAGATCGTCCAGCGAAATCGGCGGCGCGGCCAGATAGCGCAAGACTTCGACAAAATCCGGATTGAGCAGCAGCAAGGCGGCATTTTGATCGAGCCGGGCGAGGTCATCCGTTGCCTGAAACAGGCCGTCCACCGCGACCTCCACCGCGGCAAAGGCGGCGAGATAAGCAGCAAGCGGTTCTTGCATGCGCGCCTGGCGAAATACATCCTCCGCGGTTTTACGATCCGCCTCCAGTTCTTCCGGCGTCCACATTCTTGGCGGGCGGAAGGGGGATCGCGGCCGGTTGGTCATGCCGGCACCTCGGCCCAGTGGCCGGTCAGCAGTAACTCGGGACCGGGCACTAGTAAGCGCTCCATCTCGCGCGGCTCGAACTTCGTCAGGCCGCCGGCATACGTCCGGCCCTGCCCCAACAGGGTATGGTTGGACAGGTAGAGCGCGAGCGCGCGCAAGGCCGGCTCCGCTAACGGCACACGGGGGTAGAGACCGTGCGCGATATTGATGTGGCGGGCACCGGCCAGGTTGCGCACAAACGCCGGTGGGCGGCGGGCCATATACGTGGCGAGAATGGGCGCCGGGTCGCGCAAACCCACGGCCCACCACGCTTTGCGGTGGCGGGCAATGAATCCGCTATCCGCGCCCTGCGCCCTGGCCGCCGCCAGGAAGCGCTCAATCCGCCGGCGGTCCTCCGGCGCAAATATATCAAGATCCACCGGCAGATCGATGACCCGGCGGAGGTGCGAGGCATCGGCCAGCACATCCTGCACCTGGAATAATTCTCGTGCTTTCGTCACGGTACGAAACAACACGGATTCGGGTAAATCGGCGCTGTGCCGGCCTTCAATCCAGACCTGGTTGGCGCCGGTAACTTGCCCGCGATGGACCCGGCATAACTCCCCCAGTTCGACAAAGCCCGCGCGCTGTTCCGGCACGGCATGCGTGAGCAGAGTCCAGCGCCCCGCCGCCTCCAGCCGTTCGCGGGGGACCTGCACCACACTGCTCAACGCACCCAATTCGTCCAGGTGCGCCACCCGGCGCACGCCAACCGCTTTGGGCCGCGCGCCCACTGCAAAACCCGTAATCACCGCCGTCGCCGCGGCATCAGGAAAAGGCAACGCGGCCGGTTCGATGATATGGATCGTCTTCACGCCCAGGACATCTAGCAGCAGTTCCCGCACGAACCGGCCATAGTTGACATCCAGCCATTCGGCGGCGGTAATCAACACGCCTATATCGCCGGGCCGGGCGTATTCCGCCGTGGCGAGAAAGAAATGGACGTGGAGACCGGCGAGTTGGCTGGCGGCCAGACCATATTTGCGCGCCGTTTGGACCAGCCAGGCTTTCCAGCGGGGTTCCAGCAGGTGATGGCGCACATACGGCGGGTTGCCGACAAAGAGAGTGGGACCGGCAATGGCGGGTAGTGCCGCCGCCCGATAATCCCCGACAGCTACATACGCGCGGGGCGCGAAGCCGGCCGCCGCGAGGTGGCCGCGCGCCAGCAGCGCAGCCCGCGGATCAGACTCCACGCCCCAAAGCGCGGCCTGCGGGAACATGCGGCCTGCCCCGACCAGAAAACGCGCCGATCCGGTGCCGGCATCCACCACCCGCGCCGGGCAGACCTGGGTCGCGGCCCATTGCAGCATGGCCGCGACAATGGCCCGGGGCGTGTACGTCGCTCCCATGGGCCGCCGCTGTTCGGCGGACAGCAGCCGGCAGTAGGCATCGCCCAGCGGATCAGCGCCATGCTGAATCGCGTGCTGCGCCCCGGCCACCGATGCCGGGTCGGGGGCGGGCAGGGTCGCGGCTAGATCCTCCTCATTCGGCGACCACCCGGCAACGCTCCGCGCGCCCAACGCAAACGCCACCGCCAGTAGATCGGGCATCGATGGGACCACCGGCGCTGCCGCCGGGTCTAGGACGTTCGTGAATGAAATCTGCTTCAGCATCAATTACCTCGCCTGAGCAAACGGACCGGTTGCCGGTGGACGGTGGTCACGGCTATTTGGCCGCAGTATCGCAAACTCAGCATGAAAAAGCAAGCGGCTGAACGGCCTTCGCCCGGCCATCCGGTGCCCTTACTCCTGTATCGGGCGGCGCTGCCGCAAATCGGATGGCCGCCGCGCCGCTCAGCCCGCGGGCACGCCCGGCGCGGGGCGCACCATCGTGTCGAGCAGACGCTCCAGTTCGGCGGCGGGCTCGGTGCAGAGGCCGGAGTGCGGCGGCGAGACCTGGATAATCGTGCTGCGCGGGGCCACCAGCC
>CBJNAR010000515.1:0-3951 GCA_966434075.1 uncultured bacterium | reverse complement strand
CACTACGCTGTCGTGGCCGACAGCAACGCCCTGCTAGACCATTTACTGGAGCGCCTGGAACGGGAGTAACTTAACCCAGGAAGAATCGATCATATGATTATAGAGACCACGTTAGCCGACCTGCCGCTGCGGATCGGCCATTGGACGCATCCCTCCGGGCAGACGGGCTGTACCGTTGTCCTTTGTGAAGACGGCGCCTGGGCCTCGGGCGAAGTGCGCGGTGCGGCGCCCGCGACGCGCGAGACTGACCTGCTGCGGCCCGGCGGCCTCGTGGGGCGGATCGCCGCCGTCCTGCTCACCGGGGGCAGCGCGCTGGGCCTGGCCGCCGCCGACGGCGTGATGGGCCGGTTGCGCGAACAGGGCCGCGGCTACGGGCTGGGTCCGGGCCTCCCGGCCATGCCCATCGTGCCCGCGGCGGGCATCTTCGACATCGGCGCCGCCATGGGCCTCTACCCGGATGCGGCGGCGGGCCGGGCGGCGTGCGCGGCGGCGGCGGCGGACGCGCACGCCGGCCTGGCCGAAGGCCGGGTCGGGGCGGGTGCCGGGGCCACGGTCGGCAAGGCGGGCGGGCCGGAGCGCCTCAGCCGCAGCGGGCTGGGGCAGGTGGCGTTGCGGGTGGGCGACCTGGTGGTGGGGGCGCTGATGGTTGTTAACGCTTTCGGCGAAGTGCGCGATCCGGGCACCGGCCGGATCGTGGCGGGAGTGCGCGACTCGCAAGGCGGCTTCGTGCCGACGCTCGACCTCATGGCCGCACAGGCCGCCGGGGCCATGCCCGCGCCCAACACCGTGATCGGCCTCGTCGCGACGAATGCCCCGCTCGACCCCACCGCGCTCAGCGTGGTCGCGCGCATGGCGAACAGCGGGCTGGCGCGCGCCATCACCCCCGCCCACACCATGTACGACGGGGATACGCTCTTCGCCCTGGCCCTGCCCGCCGCGCCGCTCGCCGGGCGCGCCGACCCAGGGCTAGTGACGTTAGCCGGCAGCCTGGCCGCGGAAGCTGTCAGCCGGGCGGTCGTGCGCGCGGTTTCTTCGGATGGAGCGGTCGCCTGACCGCATTGGTTGCGTAGTGCCGCACTGGGAGGCCCTCGGGTCGCCATTCGCTCTTAGTAGTCCGTTTTTGTCTTCTACTGTATTGCAAAGGAGCAACACAATGGAACCGATCTGGCTGGCACACTACGATCAGGGCGTCCCGGCGCGCCTCACCTACCCCGATGGGCCGCTGCAGGATTTGCTGGAAAACGCGGCCCGCACCCACCCGGATAACATCGCCACGATTTTCTTCGGCGCGCGCATGACTTACCGGGAGATCGAAGACGAGTCGAACCGGCTGGCCCACGCGCTGCAAAAGCTGGGCATCGGCAAGGGCGACCGGGTGGCCCTGGTGCTGCCCAACTGCCCGCAGTTCGTCGTCAGCTATTACGCCGCGCTCAAGGCGGGCGCCGTCGTCGTGCCCACCAACCCGACCTACAAGCCGCGCGAGTTCCAGCACCAGTTCGCCGACGCGGGCGTGCGCCTGGTGATTACCCTCAACCTGTTTGTGCCCGCCATCCAGGAAATCCAGCCGGAAACGGTCATCAAAGACATTATCGTGGCCCGCATCCAGGACTACTTGCCGACGATGCTCTCCTACCTCTATCCGATCAAGGAAAAGCGCGAGGGCACGGCGGTCCACGTGACGCCGGGGCCGGGTATCCACGACTTCTGCACGCTGATCCGCGCGACCAGCCCCGACTACGCCCCGGTGCCGGTGGCGCAGACCGACCTGGCCGTGCTCCAATATACCGGCGGCACGACGGGCACCTCCAAGGGCGCCATGCTCACGCACCGCAACCTGGTCGCCAACGCACTGCAGGTGCGGTCCTGGCTGCCGGATGTGCGTGAGGACGGCGCGGAGGTCTTCATGGCCGTGACGCCCTTCTTCCACGTCTACGGTATGACCGTGGTGATGAACTTCGCCATCCTCGTGGGGGCGGCGATGGTGTTGCTGCCGCGCTTCAATACGAAGGAAGTGCTGCACAACATCCAGCGGTACAAGGCCACGACCTTCGGCGGCGTGCCGACGATGTATATCGCCATCAACAATTTCCCGGAGATCAAGAAGTACAAGCTGTCGAGCGTGAAAGCCTGCATCAGCGGGGCGGCGTCGTTGCCGCTGGAGGTAGCCCAGCAGTTCGAGGAGCTGACCGGCGGGCGGCTGCGCGAAGGCTACGGTCTCACCGAAGCATCGCCCGTCACCCACTGCAACCCGATCTACGGCCAGCCCAAGGCCGGCTCCATCGGCGTGCCCTTCCCCGATGTGGAAGCCAAGATCGTCGATCTGGAGGACGCCCACGATCTGCCGCTGGGCGAGATCGGCGAACTGGCGATCCGCGGCCCGCAGGTCATGGCCGGCTACTGGAACCGGCCCGAAGAGAGCGCGAACGTGCTGCGCGACGGCTGGTTGCTGACCGGCGATACGGGCCGCATGGACGAGGACGGCTTCTTCTACATCGTCGACCGCAAGAAGGACATCATCATCGCCGCCGGGTTCAACATCTACCCGCGCGAGGTCGAGGAAGTGCTCTACGAGCACCCGGCGGTGAAGGAAGCGGTGGTGGCCGGGGTGCCCGACGCCTATCGCGGCGAGACAGTCAAGGCCTACATCGTGCTGAAAGAGGGCGCGACGGCCACCGCCGACGAGATTATCGCCTTCTGCCGCGAGCGCCTGGCCGGGTTCAAGGCGCCGCGCATAGTCGAGTTCCGCGAAAGCCTGCCCAAGAGCCTGATCGGCAAGCACTTGCGGCGGGTGCTGATCGAGGAAGAGCGCGCCAAACAGGCCGCGCCCGTCACCGCGTAGTCACGCGGGTGCTGGAGAGAAAGGGAACCGCATGGCCTATTGTCCAAACTGTGGGTGGCAGCACGACGGCACGGCGCACTTCTGCCAGCAATGCGGCAGGCCGCTGGGCGCCACGGCGGCGGCCCCGCCCACCGCGCCCATGCCCGCGCCACCCACCGGGGCCTATGGCCCCGGCTATGCCGCTCCGGCCCCGCCCGTGGGCGACACACCCGACTGGATCAGCGAGGAGCATGATCTCTGGCTGGGCAAGACCATCGACATGGCGACGCAGGGCGCCCTCTCGCCCAACCACTACCGGCTGACCACGCGCAGCCTGTTCTACGCGCGGGGACGCATCGGCAGCGTCGAAAACAGCGTGCCCCTGTGGGCCGTCAAGGGCGTCACAATCGATCAGAGCATTGTGGATAAGGCGCGGCAGGTCGGTTCGCTGATCGTCCACGTCGAGCACGACGACTGGACCGAGGGCGTGACCCAGGTGCGGCTCGAAGACATCGAGAACCCGCAGGAGATCCGGGACCTGATCTTGCGCCAGGCGCGCGAGGAGAACTACAACTACGAGCGGCGGAATCAGACGATGTTCTACCAGGGTCGTCCGCCGTATCCGCCCCGGTAGGTCCGGTGGCTGCCGTGGATCTGTTCGACTACGCCACGCAAAAGCAGCAACAGCAGGATGCGCCCCTGGCCGCGCGCATGCGCCCGCGCACGCTGGACGAGATCGTGGGCCAGACGCACCTGCTGGCGCCGGGGCGCGCCTTCCGGCGGGCCATCGAAGCTGATCGCGTCGGGTCGCTGATCCTCTGGGGGCCGCCGGGCAGCGGTAAAACCACGCTGGCCCGCATCATCGCCGCCACCACCCGCGCCCACTTCGCGCCTGTCAGCGCCGTCTCGGCGGGCGTGGCCGACCTGCGCAAGATCGTCAAGGAGGCCCAGGAGCGCCGCCGCCTGGGCGGGGGCCGCACCATCCTCTTCATCGACGAGATCCACCGCTTCTCCAAGTCGCAGCAGGACGCCATCCTGCCTTATGTCGAAGACGGCACGATCAGCCTGATCGGCGCGGCCACCGAGAATCCCTCATTCGAGGTCAACAACGCGCTGCTGTCGCGCTCGCGCGT